>JBIKQS010000146.1:0-6024 GCA_044349575.1 Crocinitomicaceae bacterium | reverse complement strand
GATTATTAAGGCTACCGTTGATAAAATGTATACGATTCTTCCTTTTGAAAATGATTTTTACAAGCAATTTGATTACGAAACTCAATACGTTGGTCATCCGCTATTGGATGAAGTAGAAAATTTTAAGCAATCCAAATCATCCAGAGAGGAATTTTTAGCTAAAAATAAATTGTCTGAAGCACCCATTATTTCGATCCTTCCTGGGAGTAGAAAACAAGAAATAAAAGTGAAGCTTCCAATTATGCTTGAGGCTGTGGAAACGCTCAAAAATTATCAAATTGTAATCGCTGGCGCTCCTAATCAATCACTGAAAATGTATGAAGAATTTGAGCGACAGGGGTGTAAAATAATATTTGGACAAACCTATGATTTATTGAATAATTCAACAGCTGCTATTGTAACATCAGGCACGGCAACTTTAGAGACAGCTCTGTTAAATATTCCTGAAGTAGTTTGTTACAAAGGTTCATGGGTTTCATACCTCATTGCGCGTTCATTGATTAAAATCAAGTATATCTCATTGGTGAATTTGATAATGAATCAACAGATTGTCAAAGAGTTAATTCAAGGGGATTGCAATGCAATCAAAATCCGTGAAGAATTAGATTTATTGCTACATGATATGAGTTATAGAGAGCGGATGCTGTCTAATTTTCAAGTAATGCGTGAAAAATTAGGCGGTGAAGGCGCAAGTGCTAAAGTTGCACATTCTTTGTTGAAAACTATCTCTGCGTAGCGATTTTCTTAAAATCTGCGAATGTAATTTTGTTATATGGTGAAATCGCTCCTATTTCTCGCCATTTTTCTGGTGTCGTTTGGATACGCACAAACCATTCGTATTGCCGTTTTTTCGGGTGATAAAATCAACAGATTAAGTTTTTCGTACAATGAATGTAGTTATTCTATTTATGCAGATACGCTCTATATAGGTGAATTGAATAATTCAGACTTTGTGGATCTTATTGCAACAGATAGTTCAAACGTAAAATTAATTTTTGGGGTACTTGAAATTGGGGTCTACAAAAAAATTAAATTGATTCAAAATCAAACGAATGGCTTCTTGACCTTAACTCAAAAAGCAACGGAAATTAAACCAAGGAAATACGTGGGTGATTTTGAAGTCACACGAAATAAAAACGGACTTTCGATTATTAATGTGGTCAATCTTGAAGACTACATTGCAGGTGTTGTAGAATCAGAGGGTGGGGTAGGACATCATCTGGAATATTATAAAGCACAGGCAATATTAAGTAGAACATATGCCATTAAAAATTTGAATCGCCATGGTAAGGATGGATTTGACTTGTGCGATCGTGTTCATTGCCAGGCTTATCACAACAAGTGGCGTTTTTCAAACACAATCCTCCAAGCAGTTGCAGAAACTAAACAAGAGGTATTAATTCACAAAGATAAATCATTTGTAGAGGGGTTCTTTCATGCAAATTGTGGTGGTCAAACCTCAGAGTCTGATTATATTTGGAATGAATCTATTCCTTATTTAAAATCATTTCGAGATACTTTTTGCATTTATACGAAGCAAGCAAATTGGGAGAAAAAAATTTCTAAATCAAAATGGGTAGCTTTTTTTAGAGAAAACTATTTCATTTCACCGTCAGACTCATTCTTTTCCTATCAACAATTTCATTTCAAACAAGAAAATAGAATGGCCTTTTTTGTTAAACCAAAGTATGGAATCCCTTTAAGGGATATTCGAGATGAATTTAAGTTAAAATCAACTTATTTTTCGTGTTACGATGACGGCGAATCTGTTCTCTTGAGGGGTAAGGGCTATGGTCACGGAGTTGGCTTGTGTCAAGAAGGAGCGATGAAAATGGCAAAGTCAAATTTCAACTACCAACAAATTTTGACGTATTATTACAGTGGAACAACGATTATAAAATTACCTGCAATTAGTAAGAAATCTGGGCAGACCAAAGTTCAAAAAGAGCCTCTTACTTTCGAAACATTTTTTGAGAATTCAACTGCGGAAAAAATGGAATAAAAAAAAGTCGCCATTTCTGACGACTTACTATAATAAGTTTAACTATTATCTATCTTTTGTGCATTGGCTCATCAGAAACAGTAAGTTTCTTGCGCCCTTTTCTTCTTCTTGCAGCAAGAACTCTTCTTCCATTTTTGGTTGCCATTCTACTTCTGAAACCGTGTTTGTTTCTTCTTTTTCTTACTGATGGTTGAAATGTTCTTTTCATAATCTATAATTTTATCCTCGAAAATGGAGTGCAAAGATAGAAAAAAATTAATTTATTCATGCAATATGGAAAAATATTTTTTCTGTGAACTTATTTTTGAAATAAGTACCTTTGTCTTTCAATCAGATTTTAAAGGAATATGTCAGTAAAATATACAGAATACAAAGGACTTAATTTGCCAAATGTAGCCGAGCTTGTTCTTGAAAGATGGAAAAATCAATCCGTTTTCGAACAGTCAATTTCATCAAGAGAGGGGAATCCTTCATTTGTTTTCTTTGAGGGGCCTCCATCAGCAAATGGTTTACCGGGAATTCATCACGTGATGGCTCGTTCAATTAAAGATATTTTTTGCAGATACAAAACTCTTAAAGGCTTTCAAGTAAAACGTAAAGCAGGATGGGATACACACGGTTTACCCGTAGAATTGGGAGTTGAAAAAGAACTCGGAATAACAAAAGAAGATATTGGAATAAAAATCACGGTTGACGAATACAATGAAGCATGTAAGAAGGCGGTTATGCGTTACACGGATATTTGGAATGATTTGACTGAGAAAATGGGTTACTGGGTGGACATGGAAAATCCCTATGTTACTTATGAACCTAAATACATGGAATCTGTATGGTGGTTACTCGGACAACTTTTTGAAAAAGGATTGATGTATAAAGGTTATACGATTCAACCTTATTCTCCGAAGGCGGGAACTGGACTTTCTTCGCATGAATTAAATCAACCGGGATGTTACAAAGATGTTAAGGACACTACGGTTGTGGCGATGTTTCAGGTTGCTTCGACATCGCTCAGCAACCTGAAAGAAAAAATAATTAAGAATAAAGAACATGGTGGATTGAGTGCAGTCGAAATCCATTTTCTCGCCTGGACAACAACTCCATGGACACTTCCATCAAATACGGCATTGACCGTTGGACCAAACATCGAATATGCGCTGGTTTCAACATTTAATCAATATACGTTTGAACCAATACATGTGATTTTAGCTAAAAATCTTGTTGGATATCAATTTGGAAAAGGTTTTCAGGCTGTCGAATCCGAAAATGAACTTTTAAATTATTCCGCAGGCGATAAAGCCATTCCTTATTATGTGGCCGGGACTTGCTTGGGAAAAGAATTGGTTGGGATTACCTATGAGCAACTTTTACCGTATTGTTTGCCTGCTGAAAATCCTGAAAAAGCATTTCGAGTTATACCTGGAGATTTTGTAACAACAGAAGACGGAACAGGAATCGTTCATACAGCTCCAACCTTTGGTGCAGATGATGCTAAAGTAGCTACCGATGCAGGTGTTCCACCTATGTTAGTTGAAGATGAAAAAGGTAATTTGGTTCCACTTGTTGATTTGCAAGGGAAATTTAGACCTGAAGTAATTGATTTTGCTGGAATGTATGTTAAAAACGAATATTACGATGAGGGGACGGCTCCTGAAAAATCAGTTGATGTTCAAATTGCAATAAAATTAAAAGAGGAAAACAAAGCCTTTAAAGTTGAAAAATACGAACATAATTATCCGCATTGTTGGAGGACTGACAAACCCGTTCTTTATTATCCATTAGATTCTTGGTTTATTCGAGTTACGGATAAAAAAGAACGAATGGTTGAATTGAATAATACTATCAATTGGAAACCAGAATCTACAGGAAGTGGTCGTTTTGGAAAATGGTTGGAAAATGCAAATGACTGGAATTTGTCTCGCTCACGCTATTGGGGAATTCCTATTCCTATTTGGTCAACAATTGACGGAGATGAACAGGTATGCATTTCTTCAATCGCTCAATTAAAATCTGAATGCGAAAAAGCAGTGCAGTCAGGTTTCATGGAAGGAAATCCTTTTTCAGAATACGAAATTGGAAATATGTCGGAGGAAAATTACCAAGGCATTGATTTGCATAAACATCTTGTTGATCAATTAACGCTGGTTTCTCCATCGGGAAAACCGATGAAACGAGAATCAGACTTAATTGATGTTTGGTTTGATTCTGGTGCCATGCCTTATGCACAGTGGCATTATCCGTTTGAAAATAAAGAATTGATTGATAATCGAGACGGTTATCCTGCAGATTTCATTGCGGAAGGTGTCGATCAAACACGTGGTTGGTTTTATACCTTACATGCAATCGCAACTATGGTTTTTGATTCTGTTGCCTACAAAAATGTTGTGTCAAATGGCTTGGTGCTCGATAAGAATGGACAAAAAATGTCGAAGCGTTTGAAGAATGCGGTAGATCCATTTACAACTTTGGCTCAATATGGACCCGATGCAACGCGTTGGTATATGATCACAAATGCCCAACCGTGGGATAATTTGAAATTTGACGTGGATGGAATTTCAGAGGTTCAACGGAAATTTTTTGGAACATTGTATAATACGTATTCATTCTTTTCTCTTTACGCAAATATAGATGGATTCACGTATTCTGAACCGGATGTTCCACTTGCTGAGAGACCGGAAATTGATCGTTGGATTTTATCAAAACTGCACTCGTTAATCGCAGAAGTTGATGAAGCCTATGCGAGCTATGAACCAACAAAGGCTGGAAGAGCAATTCAAGATTTTGTAAATGATCAACTTTCCAATTGGTATGTGCGTTTGTGTCGTCGTCGTTACTGGAAAAGTGATGATCCAACGGATAAATTGTGTGCGTATCAAACGTTGTATACGTGTTTGGAAACCATTTCAATACTGGCTTCTCCGATTGCGCCATTTTATATGGATCAATTGTTTTTGGATTTGAACAATACAACTAGTAAACATCCTTCAACATCGGTTCACTTAGCAGACTTCCCTGTTTCGAAAGAATCGTTTATTGATAAAAAGCTGGAAGCACAAATGGCCTTAGCCCAAGATACATGTTCGCTTGTACTTGGTTTAAGAAAAAAACAAATGATTCGCGTCCGTCAGCCCTTGCAAAAAATAATGATTCCTGTTTTGAATCAAGAAGTTTCAGATAATTTACAACACGTAAAGGATTTAATTCTTTCTGAAGTAAATGTGAAAGAACTAGAATTATTGGAAGACAGTGGTATGTTGGTGAAAAGCATTAAACCGAATTTCAAAACGATTGGTCCAAAATACGGGAAACAAATGAAAGCTATTGCTGAATTGGTGAAATCTTTTACTTCAGATGACATTTCGGCAATTGAAACCAGCGGTTCTTGGCAAGGAGAAATCGAAGGAACACAGGTTACTTTAGAACTCTCTGATTTTGAAATTCAAGCGCAAGATATTCCTGGTTGGTTAGTAGCTTCTGAAAATGGGTTAACCGTTGCACTAGATATTACGATCTCACAAGAATTATGGTCGGAAGGTATTGCACGAGAAGTTGTAAATCGTATTCAAAATATCCGAAAAGAAAGTGGCTTGGATGTAACAGATCGAATTTTAGTTACCCTTGAAACGAGTGAAAAACTACAAACGGCTATTTCAGAAAATAAATCGTACATCTGTGCTGAAATTCTGGCGGATGATATTCGTTTTGAAGCAATAAATGGAGACTCAGTATTGACGGATATTGAAGCAGAAGGAGATACTAAAATTTTGGTGAAGAAGAACTAGGAAAAGACTTTTTTAAATTCAATTTCTTACGCCTACAATTCGATAAATCATTGGGATAGCTGGTTCAATGTGAGAAAAAACAAACTTATCATCTTCTATTTTTTTCAAATTTGAAAAACAATCGAACGGAGAATAATCCATTTCTGTAAATTCGTGGATTGAAATTCCGGATTGAATTAAGGTATTCAAAATTTCACCGATTCCATGATTCCATGATATCGTTTTAGTTTTAATTGGAGCGTT
>JBIKQS010000218.1:0-4599 GCA_044349575.1 Crocinitomicaceae bacterium | reverse complement strand
CATCAATATAACGGGAATTGAAAATATTGTAGCAGTATTTGTTCAAGATAACCCAGATTTAGATGGTGACGGTTGTTTGAATGTTGATGAGGTAATAGCTGGCACTAACCCAAATATAGCAGATACAGATGGTGATGGACAGAACGATTGTGCAGAGATTGGCCCGGATCCAACTAATCCTCTTGATACTGATGGCGACGGAACGATAGATGCACTTGAATCATCAACTACTGATACAGATGGTGATGGTGTGAATAATGAGGCTGATCCTGCAAATAGCGATCCTTGTATTCCAAATCTTACTGCACCAAATTGTGATTCAGATGGAGATGGTTTGACGTATTCAGAAGAGACAGCTAATGGAACTGACGCAACTAATCCAGACACAGATGGCGATGGCATAAATGATGGAACAGAAGTAGCAAATGGCTCCAGTCCACTCAATCCATGTGATCCGGATGATTCTAGTCTGGATTGTCAAATTGATACTGATGGAGATGGTTTGACCGATGCAAATGAAAGTGTATTGTGTACCTCACCGACAATCGCTGATACCGATGGAGATGGGATTTCCGATGGATTAGAGGTTACTAATGGCAGTGACCCTTGTGATGCATGTAGTCCGGATAATTCTTCTCCTGATTGTACAGATGGTATTCACATACCTACAGCATTTTCTCCTGATGGAATAGGTAATTCGGTTAATAATACGTATTCGATTATTGTTGGAAAGAACATTAAAAGTATTTACTTTACTATTTTTGATCGCTGGGGTAATGTAGTTTTAGAATCAGATGAACGTGATTTCACATGGGATGGAACGTATAAAAAGAAACCATGTAATTCGGGAATCTACGCCTATCAGGCAAGAGTTGAGTATATAGATGGAAAAAGAGAGTTATTAACTGGAAATATAACCTTGTTGAGATAAGACATGAGAATAGTTTTTATTTTAATATTCTGTTTACTTTTTGTTTTTTCGAAAGCACAGGATTACCACTTCTCTCAAATCGATCGAAATGCCATGTTGTATAATCCAGCAGCTACCGGAATGTTTAATGGATACGAACAGTTTTCAATTTCTCATAGAAATCAATGGCTTGGGGCGGGTACTCAATTTATGACTTCGTTGGTATCTGCTGAGTTTACTATAGGAAAAGGTATACGAAACGAAAAGCCGTACCTCGGAATGGGGGTATTACTACTCAATGATATTGGTGGAGATTCTCGATTTGGGAATAAAACCGGAGGAATCAATCTTTCAGGTGTGGTTCCCTTGAATAATCAAAGTCATTTATCAGCAGGATTGCAAACAGCTTTTACGAATAGATCAGCTGATCTTTCTAGAGTGACTTTTTTGAGTCAATGGAATGGAACGGAGTTAGATCCTACTTTACCATCTGGTGAAGAAAATGGAATGACATCCTTTAATTACCTAGATGCATCGGCAGGAATTAACTATAAGTATGGTCAAACTCAAAAAAAAGTAATACGAGAAAATGCTTTGTCGTTTGAAACTGGAATTGCATTTTTTCATCTTAATCAACCAAAACTTCGATATAATTCGATTACCTCTGATAGGTTGAAAATAAAAACTGTTTTTAACTCAAAGGTAAATTATACTTTTTCAGGTGATGCAGCTCTAGAATTTTCCTTCTTGTATGCCCAGCAAGGTCAGCATAGAGAAATTGTAGGTGGGGGTTTTTACAAAACAAGGGTTACCGAAGGTTCAAAGATTACTAAAAATAAACAAGATTCATACATTGGGTTTGGTTCGTATTTTCAATCGAGTGGTGTCTTAATTCCTTCTGTCACCTTGGATTTTGGAAACATGAAATTCGGTGTTTCTTATGATATGTTACTAACAAAGTTACGCAATGGTTATGGAGGTTCATTAGAATTTTCCTGTTCTTGGAGATCAAGTAAATGGTCTCTTTTTCAGCGTTAATCTCGTTCAACGAGTTCCTTTTCATTTTTTTAACTACCTTAAATGTTATCATAATGTTACGAATCTTATATTATCATTATGCTTTTATAAATAGAATATTAACT
The DNA here is from genome assembly GCA_044349575.1 of Crocinitomicaceae bacterium. Lineage (GTDB taxonomy): Bacteria > Bacteroidota > Bacteroidia > Flavobacteriales_D > Crocinitomicaceae > UBA952. The sequence goes on along the minus strand of JBIKQS010000218.1, from coordinate 2,547 downwards.
CAGTATTAAGAAGTTATTTTTGCTCCCAAAATATAGGATATGAGCAAAATTGTTTTAGTAGGTTTTTTGGTTATTGGTTTCAATGCCTTCACTCAAGTTTCAAAAGATTCAACAGAGAAAAGCACAAAGAAGTGGTACGATAAGATGTCAATAAGGGGTTATACTCAAATTCGTTATAATGGCTTATTACAAACGAACGAAGATTTGCAATGTGAACAATGTGATAGAAGTTGGGGAGGTGAAGGAGGGTTCTTTATTCGACGAATGCGTATAATTTTCTTTGGCCAAATTTCACCACGTGTTTATTTCTACATCCAGCCTGATTTTGCAAGTGCACCTTCTTCATCAACTTTGCATTACACACAACTTAGGGATGCTTATTTTGATGTAGGTATTGATAAGAAGAATGAATTTCGTTTTCGAATTGGACAGAGTAAAGTCCCTTTTGGCTTTGAAAATATGCAATCATCTCAAAATCGGTTACCTCTTGATCGAAATGACGCCTTAAATAGTGCTGTATCAAATGAACGTGATTTAGGAGTGTTTTTTTACTGGGCTCCGCAAAAGACACGAAAATTGTTTTCCTCATTAGTTAACGATGGATTAAAAGGATCGGGTGATTATGGTGTTTTTGCATTAGGTGTGTATAATGGTCAAACAGCAAATAGGCCGGAATTAAATCTGAACAGACATGTAGTAACTCGTTTTTCCTATCCTTTTCAAGTTAAAAATCAAATTATTGAAACTGGAATTCAGGCTTACAAAGGAAAATTTACTTTATTAAGTACATCAAGTGGGGTTAAATTCGCTGAGGATAAGTTATATGATGATGAAAGAATTGGAGGTACGTTCGTTTTATATCCGAAACCATTTGGAATATTAGCAGAATACAATGTTGGTCGTGGACCAGAATTTGATAAATTTTCAGATTCAATTTCAACTCAAAGTTTGAGTGGAGGTTTTATAACAGCATCCTATAAATTAAATGTTGGAGATCAAACAGTTATTCCTTTTGTAAGATATCAAAAATACAAAGGAGGTAAAAAACATGAATTGGATGCAAGAAGCTACCGAGTTGAAGAATTAGAAATTGGAACAGAGTGGCAAATGGGTAAAAACTTTGAGCTCGTGGTTATGTATACCATGTCATCGAGAAGATTTGAAGACTTTGCAAATCAGGATAACTATCAAAGAGGTAATTTATTGCGAATTCAAGCACAATTAAATTTTTAGATTTGTTGTCTTTAACTGGTGAATAATTCGAGTTAAGTAGTTGAAAAACACAAATCCTTATTCAAATAAATTGTTTTCATTTCTTTTCTGCTCAAATTCGGAATCCCTTAACCAAGGTCCTTTTTCTGCAGCAAGAACAGCCAGATAATCACAACGTTCATTTTCAGGATGTCCGGCATGTCCTTTGATCCAATGAAATACTAATTGAAATTTTGAATGCAAGGATAAATATTTTAGCCACAGGTCCTCGTTCTTTTTACCTTTAAAGCCTTTTTTGGACCAATTAAAAACCCAGCCTTTGGTTATAGAATCAATTACGTATTTTGAATCTGAATAAATATGAACTGGTATTTGGGTAGTTTTTAAACTTTCTAAACCCACAATTACAGCTAGTAATTCCATGCGATTATTCGTGGTTAACTTATAGCCGCAATTCAATTCTTTTCGGCTATTTTTATATTCTAGGATTACACCATATCCGCCAGGACCCGGATTTCCTTTGCATGCGCCGTCTGTATAAATATTAATTTGCATTATTTCTTTACCCGTGTAGGATTTGCATTAATAAATGAAGACCAACCCTTACCTTTTGCTTTATTATTCTCCCCAATCCCTTTGGAGAAATGATGGCAAACGGCAACTGCTAATCCATCAGTGGCATCTAAAAATTTAGGCATTTCTTCAAAGTGCAGCAGTTGTTGAAGCATAGCCGCCACTTGTTCTTTGGAGGCATTTCCTGATCCGGTAATCGCTTGTTTTATGCGTCTTGGACTATACTCCTCATAAGGAATATTGTGATTTAAACAACTTGCAATGGCGACTCCCTGTGCTCTGCCTAATTTCAACATGGATTGTACGTTCTTTCCAAAAAAAGGTGCTTCGATTGCCATTTCATCTGGTTTATATTCTGCAATCAAACCATTCAATCTATCTAAAATCCGTTTTAATTTATCAGGTTGATTTGTCAACTTAGACAATTGAACAATGCCAAAGGTTAACATCGATAATTTATTATTCTGAACATGAATAATACCATATCCAAGAACGGTTGTTCCTGGGTCTATTCCTAATATCACTTTATCCTTAACCATCATTTTCAAAGATAGCAGGATAAAACTAATAAAATATACTTCTTATCGGTGTGTTTTAAGAAAGATATTCTGAAAGCTTATTTAATCTTGTGTTTTATCTGCGTTGATTCGATTGATTCGCCGCTTACTGAAATAATATAGGTGCCACTCGTTAAATTAGGGATGTTTCCTATGTGAAAAAGGTTAATTCCTTCATTGATCGATAGGTTCTTTTCAACTAAAA
>JBIKQS010000009.1:0-20560 GCA_044349575.1 Crocinitomicaceae bacterium | reverse complement strand
AGGATTGGATTACACATAAGTTGAATTTTCAACTTTCAAATTCCAGCAATATTGATCGTTATGACCGTTTGACTCAGATGAGTAATGGTAAAGCAAGATTTGCAGAATGGTATTATGGACCACAATTTAGATTGCTAGCAGCATATACATTGGATTTAACCAATAAAAACAAATTGTATGATAATGCTCGTATAAATTTAGGATTTCAATCCATAGAAGAAAGTAGAATGGATCGTCGTTTTCAGAAAAATTTTCTAAATCATCGCATTGAAAAATTGAATATTTTCTCGTTAAATGCTGATTTTTTAAAGAAAGTTGAAAAGCATGAACTGCGATACGGTATCGATGCGTATACGAATCTTGTGAATTCAACAGCTTTTGTAAAAGATATTGTGGAAGACACTATTTCTCGACTTGATACACGTTATCCGGATGGAGGATCTACCATGAGTGCTATTGCGGCTTACGCAACACATACATGGGAAATTTCAGATAAATTGATTTTAAATGATGGAATTCGATTTTCTCAAGTTGGATTATCAGCTAGATTTAACGACAAAACTTTCTTCCCTTTTCCTTTTAATTCCATAAATCAGAATAATTCAGCATTGAATGGAAATATTGGAGTGATTTTTATGCCAACTGAAAAATGGAGGCTTACAGCCACCGGTTCAACAGGTTTTAGAGCACCCAATGTGGATGATTTAACCAAAGTATTTGAATCCGTTCCAGGAAAAGTGGTGGTTCCTAATCCTAATTTGAACGCTGAATTTTCTTATTCTACCGAACTGGGGGTGAATTATCACTTAGCTAAGTCAATAAACATGGGAGTAAATGCATATTATACCTTGCTAAATAATGCGTTGACTGTTCAAAATTCTAAATATGCCGGTCAGGATTCAATTCTGTACGACGGAACATTAAGTCAAGTAATGACAACAACAAATGCCGGAAGAGCCTATGTGTATGGTTTCGAAGGGTTTGTAACAGGAGAGTTGGGTGATTACTTTTCAATTGTTGGAACGGTAAATTACACCTATGGAAGAATTAAAACAGATTCCATTCCATATCCATTAGATCATATACCTCCTGTTTTTGGGAAAGTTAGTTTAACGTATCATGTTGATAAATTTAAAGCTGAGTTTTTCACCATGTATTCTGGATGGAAAAAATTGAAAGATTACAATTTGATAGGTGAAGATAATTATGCATTTGCTTTACCAGAGGGTATGCCCGGATGGTTCACTTTGAATATACGAGCAGGCTATAATTTCAATAAAAATGTATCGGTTCAATTGGCTTGCGAGAATATTTTAGATCAAAATTACCGAAATTTTGCTTCCAATATTTCTGCACCAGGTAGGAATTTCATTCTTACTTTGAGAGGGAATTTTTAACCTGAAATTTAACTTTTAAAAAGAGCGTTTGGAAACAGACGCTCTTTTGATTTATTGCATATGATTAGATAATAGGACTAAATTTTTCTTCAAACTAATTCTTGAAAAGAACGAAATGAAAGCAATCAACTTTTATGAAAAATAGTTGAATTCGCTTGTGCAGTAGGCATTATAACAATGTCATTTAAAGTAACATGTTTTGGTCTTGTAGCAGCAAAATAAATTGTTTCTGCAATATCTCGTGCCTGAAGAGGTTCAAAACCTTGGTAGATTGAATCTGCCGTATTTTTATCTCCTTTAAACCGAACAAGTGAGAACTCCGTTTCGGCAGCTCCAGGAGCAATATTAGTAACTTTTATTCCATATTCAACCAACTCAATTCTCATAGCTTTTGAAAGAGCATCTACGGCATGCTTTGAGGCACAATAAACATTTCCATTGGTATATACCTCTTTTCCAGCTATACTACTCAAGTTAAATATATGACCAGTGCCATTTTTTTTGAAAATAGGAATAACACTCTGACTTACATACAATAAACCTTTTATGTTTGTATCAATCATTTGATTCCAATCAGATAATAAACCAGTTTCTAAAGGGGCTCTACCTGCAGCAAGACCCGCATTATTTATAAGAATTTTCAAATTTGATTTACAGATTTCGGGTAATTCTTCTATGCATTTTTTAACATCATTTTCATTCCGCACATCTAATTCAATTGGAATTACAGCAATTCCATATTTTGATTGTAAATCAGCTGATAATTTCTCTAATCGATCAAATCTACGCGCTGCAAGAATTAAGTTATAGCCATTTTCAGCAAAAATTTGTGCGCAAGCTTCTCCAAATCCAGATGAAGCACCGGTTATAAATACGTACGAATCCATCGAGTAAATTTTAAGTTTTTAATAAGTGTGATATTGTCGATCTGAATAAATGCTAGTATGGCTATCGTTAGGAAAGGCATGGCAGGAATTTTATAGCGAACCAATGCCCCTAAAATTGGGGTTGAAATCCCAATTATTGCATAAAGTAAAAATGTAAAAAGAAAACAAAAAACAATGAAGTTAAAGGAGTTTAATGACGATTTTTTCTTCTGAATAAGGGCGAAAACAATTAAAAAAAGTAAGGTCAAATTTTCAAGAACAGCAGGCACGAACAAAAAGTTTTTAATCTCATTCGGCCATGGACGTGTCAAACTGTTTACGATGCCCAAAGGAACAGCAGAGATGATAGAAAAAATAGTATTCTCAAGATAATCCATATGAATTGCACTATTTACTTTAAATGCAATTGACATTTGAATGAAATCATGTTGCTTACGAACCAGAATGTCAATAAAATTATAGTCCGGATTACTAATGCCTAAAATAAATGCAACCGCCGATAGTGCAAAAAACACAAGGGGATAAGCAAACCATTTGAGTCGTGTTGTTTGACTAAAATACCAGCCCATTATTGCTGGGAAAAAAGCTACGAAAACATAGAATTTTAATAAAACAAGCAAACCAAAAGGAAATAAGAGGTAAATCAAATACTTTATTTTTTTGTCTAATGCCAAACGAAAAATTAAAAAGCAAAATATCCCCATAGCAAAAATCAACAAGGATTCTTTTAGAATACCAGAACTCCAAAACACTACACTTGGCACAAGAAAAACTGCCACATATACCTTCCATTTGGATTTTACAAAATGAATAAAAAAGCGAGCTAAACCAATTGATCCTACAAAAGCAATGAAGTTTAGGATGATACTGTGAACGTGATAGTTTCCAAATGAAAAAATCCGAAGGAAAGCATTTACCCGAATTATCAAACGGTTGTCATTGTACAAACTATTTTCGTAAACACGATACCAATTATTCATTTTACCGTAATAATTCATTTCAAAATATTCACCTTCGCATTGATAGCCAAATAGCATTTTAAAGAAATCGGAAGGTTTGTTGAATAGCGCTTCATACATGTAGTAACTATCATCAAAATACTTAAAGGTATCCGATTCGATTCGGTTTCCATAGTAGAAGGCATAAATTACATAAACGAGTAGACCACAGCCAACTTTGACTAAAAAAGCAAACCAAAGTGAATAAATATGAAATCCTGAATTTCTGAAAAATGAGAGCTTTTTAATTAAAAAAAGAAGGAAAAGTAAATAGGGGAGTGTCAACAACAAATTAATCATTCAATCTTCTTCTTTTTCCGTGAGAGCAGCAAATTTAATGAAACTAAATGTACGAATCTTTCATTTCTTTCAACTATTTTCGTGATTAAATATAGATTCTTAGCATGCGTACCCTTCTTTTATTTATTGTCATTTCGTTTATAAGTGAAGTTTCACTAGCACAAAGCAAAAATACAAAGTCAATTTCTCAATTAGATACTTTAATTGATTTTTGGCATCTTCAAGCTAGTAAGGCTAAATTTGATTCTTATTTTAACGTTACAACAGATGATTTTATTTTTTTGGGTACAGCCCCTGGAGAACGATGGAATAAAAATCAGTTTAAAGAATTTTCAAAACCTTATTTCGATAAAGGAAAAGCGTGGGATTTTAAGCCGATAACAAGAAATTGGATTTTATCAGAAGATGGAAAAATAGCGTGGTTTGATGAAGATTTGACTACGTGGATGAATACATGTAGAGGAAGTGGAATTTGTCTTAAGAAAAATGGCAAATGGAAACTTGCCTACTATAATTTGACTGTTTTGATAGAAAATGAAAAAATAGATGCATTTATCAAATTAAGAGAAAATTAATGTTTGTTCAATCAAATACCATTCGGGCTACTCAGAATTATGTTAAAAGTAAGCTGGGGGATTTATTTTCTGAAACGGAAATACGAAAAATAGTTAAGTTAATCATTTGTAAAAGATTGGGTTGGTCTGATACGGATTTTGTCTTAAATCAAGAAAATCGATTGTCTGAATCTGATTTGTTATATGTTCGATCAATAGTCAATAGATTGTTGAATGGCGAACCTTTTCAATATATTTTAGGCGAAACTGATTTTTTTGGACTTTCATTTTTTTGCACTCCGGCTGTTTTAATTCCACGTCCTGAAACCGAAGAGTTGGTACAACTTATTCTAAATTCAGTTGATCAAAAAAGTAGTTTGAAAATAGTTGATTTGTGCACTGGGTCAGGTTGTATTGGTATTTCCTTAGCTGCAAATCTACCCGTTTCGAATGTGATACTAACAGACATTTCTACCGAAGCATTGCAATTTGCACAGAAAAGTGCCGATTTAAATAAAATAAAAATTGAATCCTTATGTCACGACGTGCTGCATGAAAATGCATTTGATTCGTTTGATGATAACTCATTGGATGTTATTGTTTCCAACCCTCCCTATATTCCTATTCAAGACAAAGCACAAATGAAAAATCATGTTCTTGAATATGAACCTCACATTGCGCTTTTTGTTGAAAATAGTAATCCCTTAGTTTTCTATCAGAAAATTAGTGAAAATGCGCGTAAATTATTAAAACCAACTGGACATTTATTCTTTGAAATAAATCCTGAATTTTCAAATGAATTGGTTAAAATACTTGATGAATTGGGATTTGTTAACATTGAATTGATGAAAGATTTACAAGGTAAGTATCGCATGCTTAAAGCTCAAAATGCTTAAATTTACCTTGTGAATTCAGAACAAGCAAATAAAGAAATTCTACGATTAGTAAATTTAATCAATCACCACAATCATTTGTATTATGTTGAAAGTCGTACCGAAATTTCTGATTTTGAATTTGATCAGTTGTTAAGAGAATTACAAATCTTAGAAAGTTCGTATCCTGAACTTACAATTCCAAATAGTCCAACCAAACGTGTGGGAGGTGATTTAACCAAGAAGTTTGAAACGGTAACCCATCGTTATCCCATGCTTTCACTTTCCAATACGTACTCAGAAGAGGAGATTGTTGATTGGGAAAATCGAATAAAAAAACTAATAAGTGATCCAATTGAATACGTATGTGAATTAAAATACGATGGCGTTGCAATCGGAATTAGGTACGAAAACGGTCAATTAACAAGAGCAATTACGAGAGGGGATGGTGAAAAAGGGGAGGATGTGACTACAAATGTTCAAACTATTCGAACAATTCCTTTATCGCTCAGAAATGATTATCCTGCAGATTTTGAAATTCGGGGTGAAATTTTTATGCCTTCTGCAACTTTTGAAAAACTGAATGAAGAAAAAGCGAGTAAGGGTGAACCGTTATTTGCAAATCCAAGAAATACAGCATCTGGAACGCTAAAAATGCAAGATTCAAAAATAGTTGCTTCTCGTGTCCTAGATTCTTATTTATATGGGATTTATGGAGAGGAATTACATGCTGAAGGGCATTTCGAATCGGTAGAGAAAGCAGGAGAATGGGGATTTAAAATTCCACAAGTATCTAATAGGTATATTGAGAAAACAAATTCCATTGAAGGAATTATGAATTTTATTTCTTTTTGGGATAAAAATCGATTTGATTTACCATTTGAAATTGATGGTGTAGTAATAAAAGTAAATGATTATTCGCAACAAAAGCAATTGGGTTTTACTGCAAAATCTCCACGTTGGGCAATCGCCTATAAGTTTAAAGCGCATCGTGTTGAAACAGAATTGCTTAGTGTTGATTATCAGGTAGGTAGGACCGGTGCGGTAACGCCAGTTGCAAATTTAAAACCTGTACAACTGGGAGGAACTACTGTTAAACGAGCATCATTACACAACCAAGACCAAATTGAAAAATACCAGTTACATATTGGTGATTTTGTGTATGTAGAAAAAGGTGGAGAGATTATACCAAAAATAGTTGGGGTTAATGAAGATAAAAGACAAGATACCTTTAAGGTAATCCAGTTTATTGAAAATTGTCCTGTTTGCCGTTCACCCTTAATTCGTAAAGAAGGAGAATCTGGTCATTTCTGTACCAACGAAAAAACTTGTCCTCCACAAGTTAAAGGTAAAATAGATCATTTTATAGCTCGCAAAGCATTGAATATTGATGGGTTAGGGGAGGAAACAGTTGATTTATTTTTCGAAAATAATTTGGTGAGAAATGTTGCAGATTTATACAGCTTAACTTTTGATCAAATTGTTGATTTAGAGCGTATGGCTGAGAAATCTGCCAACAATTTATTAATAAGTATCCAGGAATCTAAGAAAATCCCATTCGAAAGAGTATTATTTGGATTAGGAATTAGATTTGTTGGTGAAACGGTTGCCAAGAAATTAGTGCAACATTTCGGATCTATGGATGAATTAATGAAAGCTAATTTTGATGAACTCGTTCAAGTTGATGAAATCGGAGAAAAAATAGCTCAATCACTTATTGATTATTTTAAAGATCAGTCAAATGTTGAATTGATAAATCGATTGAAAAATATTGGCTTACAATTTCAAGGTGAAAGAAAAGAAAGGGTTGAAGGGTTATTAAGTGGTAAAACGATAGTTGTATCGGGAGTATTTACCTCTTTTTCTAGAGATGAACTAAAAGAATTAATTGAGCAAAATGGAGGTAGAAATGGATCCTCAATAAGTTCAAAAACAGATTTTTTGGTGGCAGGAGATAATATGGGACCATCTAAACTAAAAAAAGCAGTAGATTTAGGGGTTGAAATTTTAAGTGAAGACGATTTTGTTAAACTTTTAAATAGTAGATTTTGAACGAAAAAAGTATTTGGAGCACAACTGACTCGTTGTTAATTGTCTTGAATTGTGACAATGATGAACAATTGAGAGGGTATAAGAAAGCGCTAGACAAGGCTTTGAATGATAGTAATGTAGAGAAACTTACAATAGTAGTTCTTTTGCCAAAAGAAGTAGATAAAAATACAATGACTCCTCATTTTGTGATATATTATGTATCACCTACTGATTTTAATTTCTTTGGAAAATTAAAGGATGTTCAGCTCTTAGACGAGTTTAAATTGCATTACGATACGCTTATTTGGTTTGGTGATGATTCTCATCGAATTTTTTCGTACATCAAGAAAATTAGATACACAAATAGAATTGCCGTAAATGCTGCAAGGTCATATTTTGAAATGCATTTAAAAGCTGATTTAGATAATCCGCCAATGGCTATTGAATTTGTGCATGAAGTTCTAACAAAATCATATTCTGAATAAAAAAACACAACAAATGAAAAATATTTTTACCGGATCAGGAGTTGCATTGGTTACACCTTTTACTAAAGATTATTCAATTGATTACAACGCCCTTCGTAAATTGGTTCGCTATCAAATGGATAGTGGAACTGACTTTTTGGTTGTTCAAGGAACTACAGGTGAATCACCAACTTTAAGTCAAGAGGAAAAAATGCAAGTACTTCAAACCGTTATTGATGAAAATAATGGAAAACTAAAAATTGTATACGGAGTTGGAGGAAATAATACTTTAGAGGTTGGCGAAAAGTTAAAAAAAGTGCCTGTAGGCGTTGATGGAATTCTTTCAGTTTCACCTTACTACAACAAGCCAACTCAACAAGGAATAATAGAACATTTCACCCATCTTGCCTCATGTACTGATTTACCGATTATTTTATACAATGTACCTGGAAGAACAGGGTCCAATATGTTACCTTCTACAACTTTAAAATTAGCGGAAATTTCAAATGTAGTTGCCGTCAAGGAAGCGTCGGGAAATATGGAGCAAATTATGGAGATTATTCGCTTGAAACCTGATGGATTTGGTGTTTTGTCTGGAGATGACGCAATCACAATGCCTTTAATTGCTGCAGGAGCTGATGGTGTAATTTCAGTGGTTGCTAATGCATTTCCTAAACTTTTTTCAGAAATGGTGCATGAATCAATGAAAGAGAATTTGCCTGTTGCAAGAAGTGCTCATTATAAATTGTTGCCCATTACTAAAATGTTTTTTGAAGAAGGCAATCCAGGTGGTGTAAAGGTTTCACTTAACACTCAAGGGCTTATGGATGAAACCATGCGACTTCCACTGTATCCTGTTTCTGATGCCTTGAGAAGTAGAATTCAACAAGAAACAAAACATATTTTGTAACCTTAACATTCAGAATACTTAGTGTAAAAATGACGTATTGAAACTTTTTTCAAATTCATTTGTATATTTGTAAACCAAAAAAAAATAATTTCTTAGAAATGGCAGTTAAAACAGCTAAAGAATCAAAGACAAAAACATCAGCTACAAAAGCTAAGTTTTCAAAAGAGACCTATGTCAAATGGTGGAAAGACATGCTTTTGATTCGTAAATTTGAAGAAAAAACGGGTCAATTATATATTCAACAAAAATTTGGTGGATTTTGTCATTTATACATTGGTCAAGAAGCCATTGCTGCTGGTACAGCCAGTGCATGTAGACCAACAGACAAACACATGACTGCCTATCGTGATCATGCACATCCCATAGCTTTTGGTACAGATCCAAGAGTGTTGATGGCTGAGTTGTATGGTAGAAAAACAGGTTGTTCTAAAGGTAAAGGTGGTTCAATGCACTTCTTCGACAAAGAAAAAAACTTTGCAGGTGGACACGGAATAGTTGGAGCACAAATACCAATGGGAACAGGTTTAGCATTTGCTGAAAAATACAATGGCACTGAAAATGTTGCTTTTGTTTCGATGGGAGATGGTGCTGTGCGTCAAGGTGCTTTGCATGAAACATTCAATATGGCAATGATTTGGAAATTGCCAGTTATTTATATCATAGAAAACAACAATTATGCAATGGGTACTTCTGTTGAACGTACAACAAATGTTACTGATCTTTCTAAAATTGGTTTATCGTATGAAATGCCATCACGTGTTGTAAATGGTATGAGTCCTGAGTCAGTTCATGAAGCTATTGAAGAAGCTGCAGCTAGAGCGAGAAGAGGCGATGGTCCAACATTATTAGATATTAGAACGTATCGCTACAAAGGACATTCAATGTCTGATCCTCAAAAATACAGATCAAAAGACGAGGTAAATGATTGGATGGAAAAAGATCCAATAGATCATTGTTTAGAGGTAATCAAAAATAACAAATGGCTTACAGAAAAGGAAATTGAAGAAATTGAATTGTGGGTGAAAAAAGAGGTTGAAGAATCCGTTGAATTTGCGGAAAATTCACCTTATCCAGAAGCTCATGAGATTTATGAAGATGTTTACACACAAACAGATTATCCATACATTAAAGAATATTTAGCATAAAAAAATATGGCAGAGGTAGTATACATGCCCAAATTGAGCGACACCATGACAGAAGGTGTTGTAGCAACATGGAATAAAAAAGTAGGAGAAGCAGTTAAAGAAGGAGAGATTTTAGCTGAAATTGAAACGGATAAAGCAACAATGGAGTTTGAGTCATTTTATGACGGAACACTTTTGCATATTGGTGTTGATGTTGGAAAGGCAGCACCTGTCAATTCAATCTTAGCAATCATTGGTGCTCCAGGTGAAGATATTTCTGCATTATTAGCAGGAGATAGTGCTCCTAAAGTAGAAACAACTCCAAGTCCTGAACCACAAAATGTTGAAACTATTTCAACTCCTGCGGCTCCGACGCCTCAAGTAGAAACACAAAAAAATGAACCTGCAAAACAACCGATTGTGCATGCAAATGCAGAAAGAGTTTTTGCTTCACCTCTTGCTAAAAAATTAGCACAAGAAAAAGGTGTTGATATTAATTCAGTTGCTGGAACAGGTGAGAATGGTAGAATTGTAAAAAGAGATGTAGATCATTATATACCCTACACTCCTGCTGAAAGGACTTTTACACCGGTTGCGTCTGGAGTAGAGACATATACCGACGAACCTATTAGTCAAATGCGAAAAACAATAGCTCGTCGATTGGCTGAAAGTAAGTTTACTGCTCCTCATTTCTATTTGACGCTTGATATTGATATGGATAACGCGATTGCGGCAAGAAAATCCTTAAATGCAATGGAAGGAGTAAAAGTTTCTTTTAACGATATGGTTATTAAGTCAGTTGCCGTTGCATTGAAACATCATCCAAATGTTAATAGTGCTTGGATGGGAGATTTTATTCGCAGAAACCAACACGTCCATGTGGGAGTAGCTGTTGCGGTAGATGAAGGTCTTCTCGTTCCTGTTATTCGATTTGCTGATACGAAAGGGTTATTACAAATTTCTTCTGAGGTTCGAGATTATGCAAGGAAAGCGAAGGATAAAAAATTACAACCATCTGATTGGGAAGGTAATACATTTACAATTTCTAATTTAGGAATGTTTGGAATAGAATCTTTTACAGCTATTGTAAATCCACCAGACAGTTGTATTTTGGCAATTGGAGGTATCAAAGAAGTTCCGGTCGTAAAAAATGGTCAAGTGGTTCCAGGTAATGTTATGAAAGTTACGCTATCTTGTGATCATCGAGTTGTTGATGGTGCAACAGGTTCAGCGTTTCTGCAAACGTTTAAACAATACATGGAAAGCCCTGTTTCGATGTTGTTGTAATTAACAATCGGATTACTTATTAACATTTTTTTACACTTCACTCATTTTTATTGTATTTTAGCCAGTTTTTAAATATTTGGTTAATACAATTTATATGATAAAGTTCTATAATTCAAGTAAATGCTTTTTAATTCTCAGTATTTTACTCACTTCTTTTTTATCGATTTCTCAAGCCACCATTAAAGTTACAGTTACATCTGTTCAAACTGGAAGTAGTGTTGATTGTGATGGTCTTTTTCAAGGTGACAGTGATTTTGTTTGGGAATATACTGCTACAGATAATACCTTGGGGTATACCAATAATAACCCAGCTCTTTTTGGGGTGTTTGATTTTAGCTATACGAATGTTCCAACTGGAAATGGACCTATAAATTTTGCTGCCAATGCACTTTTTTTTGATCGACAGTATATATGTCCATCAGATGTTCCTTCTGTTATAAATTTGGCTTGGGAAGCATACGAGAATGATGATGCTGGAAACTATGATATTCTTGGACTAACGGATGGAGAAACGGGCATTCAAAATGTTACCATGGCAGTGCCAGCATCAACGGGTATTGCTAATTATAGTTTTTCTGCAAACGGATCTTCTGGTTGCCCTTCTACTATAAACTATACAATTAATATTACAGTAGAACGAATTGATTTTGCACCAACGGTAATTATTCTACCGGATGACATTTGCAATGCAACCTTAATGAATTTAAATACTTCCTACAATATTGCTCTTTGTCAAAGCAATACTCTTCAACCTAATGAACCAAGAGCAGGAGATGTTGACGCCAATCAATCATCGGCTTGGTTTCGTTTTGTTGCTCCTGCTGGCGGTGGTGTAGAGATATCAACCGATAACGGGGCTACCGAAATTGGAACTTATTTCCAAATATATCACGCTGCCGATGGTAGTTCTTGTAATACAGGTTTGCAGCCGTTAACAGGTGCCATAATTAAGGACAAATTTGAGTATCTTTCTCACATTGAGTTTTCCGATGGTGTTGACTTATTAGGATTAGATCCAGAAGCACAATTGACCTTAAATGCATGTGATCCTCTTCCAGGAATAAGCTACCAAAAGTTAATTGCTGGTGAGACATACTATGTTCAATTAACACAGGATGATACTGAAATATCAGGATTGGTTGAAGTACGAATAAACGATCTTGGAGGAGGTCCTTCCGGTGATTCAGAGGATATTCCTTGTCAATCTTCTACTGTTGCTTTTGGACAAAATCCAATTTCTTCTGCGGCAAGTAGCACTGAAACTGTTGTTTTAGATTTTGGGTGTGCCTATGATGGTGGAAATGATTATGCGGAAACGGGCGCTCCGCATACAGATAATAATCCAATACATTACCATGCTTATGATTATGATCACAACAATTTATCAATAAATAATCCTGTTGTAAATGAGTCCATTTGGTTAAATTTTGTTGCTCCAAATAGTGGTAGAATCGTATTTGAATCAGATTATCAAAGTTCGTTGTACGGAGAAAACAATGCATTATTCGGTTATGATAAACGTTTCTCTCCAGGAGTTCCTACTGATTATTCATGTGCTAATTTAGATTTTATTTCAGCTGATGCTGGTGGTACAAACAGTTTTTTAGGTGGAGGAGATATTAGTGCCATTATTGATCAACGTTGTTTAGAGCCAGGATATAGGTATTATGGAATGGTAGATCCTTCAGACAATCTTACTCCATTGAGTACTCAAAATATAAAATCGTGGGTATTTGATCCAAGTATTGCTGATCCAACGTTAAACTCTCCAGGTAATGATATTCTTTGCATGACACTTCAAAATCCCTTGTACGAGGTGCCGGTAATTCTCGCTGGAACTAATCCAACTTTTCAAGCCGTTGCTGGTTCAAATGTTTTTGCATGTCAAGAATATTTAGCAGGGGAACCAAATGTTAACGCTACCCCAGCTAACTGTGCAAATCAAACAGTATGGCATTATTTTACAGCTCCTCCTTCAGGTGCAGTTGAAATGAGTATCCGCGCATACATAGGAATGAATACCCTGAGATATAATGTTTTCCAGTTGTTGAATGGAACAGATTGTTACGGTGGATTACAACCTGCTACTTATACGGAGGATGGAACACGAAATACACCAATAATAACTCCAGTATTGACTGGTACAGCTGGTTTTAATGGAACGCAAAATGCAGCTTGTTGTTTGATACCAGGTGAATTGTACGCAATACAAATTGATGGTGGTTCATCTGGGGATGAAGGACAGTATATTATTGAATATATTCAGGAAATTGATAGTGATGCAGGTGATATATATGTTGAATTGGCAAATGGTGATAGTTTGACAATTGCACAACAGGATACAGCCTTTGTTTGCTTTGGAGAATCTGTTTTGGCTGGTATCGCTGTAAATGGAATTGGAGAATCAACCCAAAGCCTGCCTGATTGTTTGTCGGCTGGTTATGTAATTCATCAGGTTCAAACAGTTGCAAATCCAATTGCAAATACGGGCTTTGAATCTGCTTATATTGATTCTATTATTGGATCTAACGCAACATTTACAAATAGTGGTGATGGAAGCGGTTCATTTGGAAATCCGTTGTTTAACACATTGTATTATCTTTCACCTGCAGGAGATATTACGGCAAATTGGGGTGATTTTACTTGTGGTACATCAACCGTTTCAAACGGGTTACCAATTGTGTTTTTACAGCAACTTAATGCCGTTTTCAATTACGACAATGCATCTTGTACTGCTACTTTCTCAGCAACAGGAGGTTTAAATGGCTATTATTCAAGTCCCTATTCGTTCACAATTACGAGTCCATCGGGAACAATTGTTGCGAATGGAACACTGGCTCCAGGAGTAAGTTCATCTTATACAGGATCTGAAGTAGGTATTTATACCGTTGAAATAAATGACGGTGCTTGTCCTCAGACTTTTACTTTTGATGCAACAAATTGTAATAACCCATGTACGCCAACTACTAGCAATGTTGATGCAGCCATTTGTCAGGGTGAATCTATCTTTGTAGGCGGAACCCTCCAAACTGTTTCTGGTATCTACACGGATATATTTATTACAGCTCAAGGTTGCGATAGTACAGTAATTACTAACTTATCAATTAATCCTTTTTACGAAGTTTCGAAACAATTTGACCTATGTCCGGGTGGATCTCTTCAAATTGGATCAAGCACTTATTCTGATCAAGGTGTATTTGTAGATACTTTACAAGCGGTAACTGGATGTGACTCAATTGTGACATCAATTATTTTTATGTTACCAACGATAACAACTAGTCAAGAAGCTACCATTTGTTCAGGATCAACTTATGATTTTAATGGAACACTTTTGTCAAACGAAGGGGTATACACAGACACTTTAGCGACATTAGATGGGTGTGATTCCATTATTATCTTATCTTTATTTGTCACAGCGCCTTCAGTAAATTTTGATGTTGCTGAAATTTGCCAAGGAGAAGTATTTGTTTTTGCAAATCAAAACTTGGATGTAAGTGGAATATACTCCGATACTGTTCAAACGGCTAATGGATGTGATTCTGTCTTGGTACTTGAGTTATCCGTCATTGATTGTGAATTCCAAATAAGTAATATTCTAACCCCAAATGACGACGGGCAAAATGATACGTGGAAAGTTAGTGATCCAAATAAGATAGCTGATTGTGAGGTTAAAATATACAATCGTTGGGGCGAGATGGTATTCCAAACGACGGACTACAACAATCAGTGGGCTGGTACTAGAAATAATGAACAATTACCTGATGGAGTATATTTCTATTCAATTAAATGCTCAGATTCAGAAGAATTTACCGGTGAAATTAATTTATTACGATTTAAAAAATAATAGAAGCCATGAAAAAAATAGTTTTATTTTCTACCTTTTTTGTTGCACTGGCCTCTATAGCTCAACAGACGCCACAGAGTAATGTTTACTCCTACAATCGCTTTTCTATAAATCCTGCCTATTCAGGTGCTAGTGGATGCACAGAAGTTAATTTTTCCCATCTTAATCAATGGGTAAAAATTGAAGGTGCTCCGTTGACAAGCTATCTTGGAATTAATACCCGTTTGGGGAAAAATATTGGTATTGGAGGTCAAGTTTTAGTGGATAAAATAGGTATGATCAATCAAGTAACCGGTATGGGAGCAATTTCTTATGGCCTTAATTTTAATCAATTTCATACTTTGCGTTTTGGTTTAGGATTGGGATATAATCAATACAGAGTTAATCCAACTTCAGCGATTGCCTTCGATAACCAAGATCCGATTATTAATGGTGGCAGTCAAGCTTCTGGAACATTAAATTCAGAATTTGGCTTATATTACCAATGGAAGAATCTTGAAGTATCTGTTGCGGCAAAACAAATTCTTCAAACATACACTAATTTTGGATATGCCAGTTTAGATGGTTATGGTCTAAGAAGACATTTCAATGCACTCGCATCCTACTTAATGAAAGCAAATGACACGTGGGCAGTTAAGCCTTCAGTTTTTCTAAAGGGTACCAATACAGGTTTACAAACAGATATCAATACAGATGTTCTATATAAGAACTTTGTTCAAGTTGGATTAGGTTATCGAACGCAAGTTGGTTTAATTGCTCGTGCTGGAATAAATGTACAAGATTTATTTTTTATTGGATATGCCTATGAGACACCAATGAGCAATATAGCTTCATACAGTTCTGGTTCCCATGAAGTTGTCTTGGGATTGAAGTTTTGCCGAAACAAGAAAAAATCTAGTCAACTTGTTGAAAATAATGAGGAGCCTATTGATACTATCACGCCAGATTTAGCCAAAAGAGATATGCCGATTGTCAAGGATACTGTATTTGTTCAAAAGGTTGATACTGTCTACGTAACTGAGAAATCCGGTATGTCTGACGAAGAAGTCAAAAAAGTTCTACTAAGTGTTGAGAAAAATCTATTATTTGAAAAACTAAAATTTAATATTGAAACGAAATCGTTTGAAGAATTGAAATCATTGGTTGATGTTTTAGCTTTACGTCCCGACATAATGATTGAAATTGAGGGACACACAGATAATGGTGGAACTGACTCAGAAAACTTAGAGCTTTCAAAAAATCGTGCTAACCAAGTTAAATCATACCTTATTAATAATGGTATAGATGCAAATCGTGTTAAAACAAGTTATTACGGTGAGACTAAGCCAATTGCTTCAAATGATACCGAGTCAGGTCGTCAAATGAATCGTCGCGTTAGAATACGAGTAATTAAGAAGGAGGATTAATTTTTTTCATGCTTTCATTTGAAATAGAGGAATTTACCTTTCAATTTAATTTTCCAGCAGGAACTTCACGAGGTATTTTATCTACAAAGAGGTCTTGGCTTATAACTATTTCCCATTCTGATTTTCAATACCCGGGTGTTGGAGAATGCAGTGTTATCGAAGGGCTAACTCCAGAATATAGTTCCGACATTGATTATTTAAATCGTATTCGACAGGCAATAAGGTATGTTGCGTGTTTTTCGTTAAGTGAATTAGTATATCAATTTAAAAATGATTTTTATTTATCTGAAATAGAATATTTTTTTCAATCTAATCCTTCTATTCGCTTTGGCTTTGAAACAGCTATTTTAGATTTTAAAAATCAAAAAAGTGGAATTTACTTTGAAAATGATTTTTCAACAGGAAAGAAAAAAATCCCCATTAACGGCTTAATCTGGATGGGGGATGAATCCTTTATGAAAAAACAAATTGAAGAAAAGCTAATTAATGGATTTTCAACTCTTAAGATGAAAGTAGGTTCCATAGATTTCACTACTGAATTAAGCTTATTGAAATCTATTAGAGCTTTGTTTTCAGAAAAAGAGGTTACCTTACGTGTCGATGCAAATGGTGCTTTTGATTCGGAAAATGTAGAAGAAAAATTACGTAAATTAGCTGATTTAGGAATTCATTCAATAGAACAACCACTAAAACCGGGATTAATAGAAAAAACTAAAGAACTATGCCTGAAAAACATTGTGCCAATCGCTTTAGATGAAGAATTAATAGGTGTTCATGAAAAAGTAAATAAACAGGAATTATTGAAATACCTTCATCCTCAATTTATCATTTTAAAACCAAGTTTACACGGCGGTATTAAAGGTGTTCGAGAATGGATAGAAATAGCTGAAAATAATGAGATTCAATGGTGGATGACTTCTGCTCTTGAATCGAATATTGGGCTTTCTGCTATTTGTCAATTTACTGCTGAATATGCTAACGAGTTACCCCAAGGATTAGGAACGGGTTCTCTTTATTCCAATAATTTTGACAAAGGATTGGTGGTTGATAGAGGATATATTTCCTTCTTGAATTAAATTACCGTAAAATAACCAACAACAAATAGTAAAGCAAAGGCAGTGAGATATACTATGGTTTCATTTACGATGAGTTTGTTTCTTTGATTTTGCAAAAGTTTTAATTCATTCTTAATCTGAAATAAATGATCTTTAGTCCGACCATCATTACCAAAATAAAGTGCTAATAACCGTAATTTATTTTCGATTTGTGAATGTAGTACTTGATAAGACTTTATATTTTGAGTAGTTTCATTTTTTGATAAATTTCTTTTTAATCGTCGTATTACCAATAACCAAAGACAGAGGCTCCAAAAAAATACTCCAGCCAACACATCGCTATTGAAATTCCAACCCAAAATAAATGAACAACCAATGAGAAATGGGAATGAAATAGAAGAATGTTTTAATAATCTTTTTGAAAGTAATAAAGAATTTGATGATTTTAGTTCAGATAAAATAGACTCTGTTTCGAAAATTAAATCATCCAATCTTAAATCAACACTTCCGGAGCTGTTTTTTACATTTCTACAGGATGGACAAACGCGATCAAGTGTGGGGATTAGTTCTCCACATGCCTCACACTTAATTAATTCAGAGGTCTTTGTGAAATTGCTTTTCTCTATTTTATCAAGTTCTTCGATAATGTATTTTAAATTTTGATCCAGTTCAATAGCTCGCTTAAGAATAAGTTGTTTCTCTTCAATGTTGATGGAACCTTTTTTAGAAAAGGATGATAATAAGGTTTGTATCTCTGGGTGTAAATTCATGGATAATCAAAATTAAGTAACAATTTGTACTTTATTGAGAAAAACTTATCGTTTAATCTATTATGTATACAATTTTATAGTTATTTTTGACTTGCTACACTTGTACTATGATAAAGCTACTCTTTGTACTATTTTTTGTTTTTTCTCTAAACCTAACTTTTTCTCAAGGGATAATTGAACCAAAGCATTCATTTACGATTGAATTGGGATTGCCAAATTCGGTTTCAAATAAATTGTTTAGAGAAATTATGCAGGGACTCGTTCATGTTTCTCCATATTATCAATATACAATGAAAAACGGAATTGCTTTAGGAATAGGAGGGAGATACTCTTATTTTGCAATTAATGAATTCAGAGTCCCTGATAAAGTTTATGGTGGGAATCATTCCTATGGCGGATTTGTGAAGATAGGTCACGAGAAGTTTTACTCGCCAATTTTTGCTTTGGACATAGGTGTTAAAATAGGTTATAATCAAAATACATATTATTCAGATTTATTGCGTTCAAAAGAAATAGATCAAATTAACAAACCAAATTTCTATTTAGAACCTAATCTTGGAATTATTTTAGCATCTAGTGAAGTGGATACCTATCGTCTTTCGTTGGGGTATTCTTTTTTAGGATATTCATTCAGACAATCTGATATAGGATTTGATGAAACAGAAGATATTGGATATACTGAAAGCGATAAAGCACCAAAATCAACTTTTTTTACAATAGCCTTTGGATATACACATCATTTTAATGGGAAAACTTCAGCTGGATTTGACGAGTAAGTAATGGAAAAAAGTTTACATATACAATACGAGGAGTTTGCTCATTGGAACGAATTACCTATAGAAGATATAGAATTGGTTGAAAAAGCCTATCAAGTTTCATCTACAGCTTATGCTCCTTACAGCAATTTTTACGTAGGTGCTAGTCTTCGTATGGAGGATGATTCACTTGTACTAGGGTCAAATCAAGAAAATATTGCATATCCTTCTGGCTTGTGCGCGGAGAGGGTAGCATTATTTTATGCGGGTGCAATTTACCCAAATCTTAAAATAAAAAAAATCTGTGTTGTAGCTAAAGGAGAGTTGATTCCAATAGATAATTGGGTTTCTCCTTGTGGTTCATGTCGTCAAGTTATGGCGGAATCACAAAATAGACAAAAAGAACCCATACAGGTTATTTTAGTTAGTCAAAACAATCGCGTTTTAGTTTTTCATTCAGTTTCGGATTTACTTCCATTTGTGTTTAATTCACCCTTGTAACCTATAAAATTGTTTGAATAAACTGAACAATATTTACTTTTATGAACATTGCTTGTTTCAATAAATCTCGAATTATTGAATTAGAAGTCATTTTTTCAAATTAACTTTGAATATGCATCAAAAACTGGTAATTCTTGATTTTGGTTCTCAATATACGCAGCTCATAGCGAGAAGAGTAAGAGAACTCAATATTTATTGTGAAATTCATCCTTGGAACAAGATTCCAACTATTGATTCATCTGTACTTGGGGTAATTCTTTCTGGAAGTCCGTTTTCAACTTTGGATGAAGCTGCACCAAAACCGAATCTAATTGAAATTAAAGGGAAAATTCCACTTTTGGGTATTTGTTACGGAGCACAATTTTTGGTTCAAAATTACGGTGGTAAAGTTTTACCCTCGAAAATCAGAGAATACGGACGAGCTATTTTAGAAGTTAAGAAAAGTGAGAATCAGCTCCTTAAAGATGTTAGTACTAATTCTCAAGTGTGGATGTCTCACGGAGATACAATTGTTGATTTGCCTGAAGGTTATTCACTGATTTGTAGTACCGAGGATGTTATTAATGCTGGTTATCAGGTTGATAATGAGGCTACTTTTGGTATCCAATTTCATCCTGAAGTGTATCATTCTACTGAAGGGACAAAAATTTTGAGAAATTTTCTTGTTGGTGTGTGTGGGTTCTCTCAAGATTGGACTCCGAATGCATTTATCCAAGAGACTGTTGATTTATTGAAAGAACAGGTAGGAAATGATCAGGTTATAATGGGGCTTTCGGGTGGAGTTGATTCGACCGTTGCTGCAGTTTTACTTCATCATGCTATAGGAAGTAATTTACATTGCATTTTTGTAAATAATGGTTTGTTGAGAAAAAATGAATACGAAAGTGTTCTTGCATCTTACGAAGGAATGGGATTGAATGTAAAAGGAGTTGATGCATCTGAGTTGTTTTATGACGAACTTAAAGACAAAATTGATCCTGAACTAAAACGAAAAGCGATTGGAAAAGTCTTTATAGATGTTTTTGACGCGGAATCTAAAAAAGTTGAGAATGCAAAATGGCTTGGTCAAGGAACCATATATCCTGATGTAATTGAGTCTGTTTCAGCAACTGGTGGACCATCTCAAACCATCAAATCACATCACAATGTTGGTGGATTACCTGATTATATGAAGTTGAAAGTCGTTGAACCATTGCGGCTTTTGTTTAAAGATGAAGTTCGTAGAATTGGAACAGCATTAAATATTGATCCTGCAATTTTAGGCAGACATCCATTTCCTGGACCAGGTTTAGGTATTCGAATTCTAGGTGAGGTAAGTGCGGAAAAAGTGGCTATTTTACAAGAAGTAGATGCTATTTTTATCAACGGACTCAAAGAAGAAGGATTGTATGATGATGTATGGCAA
>JBIKQS010000124.1:0-6709 GCA_044349575.1 Crocinitomicaceae bacterium | reverse complement strand
TTTTAATGCTTGACTGCTATTTCCTAGTTTTATAAAGTATGTTCCCGATGAAAGACCCTCAGTAGGTAGAACAATTAAATTCGTTCCTGACTTAGACATGATAGAAGCTTTGTTGACCTCTTTGCCAGATATATCAGTGATTGAAACATTTAATTTGGTATCCACTTTAGAAAAATAACGCAAATGAATATCACCTTCTGTTGGATTAGGATAAAGTTCAATTCCTTCAAGTTCAGATATTTCATTAACACCAAGTACCAAATTATCAGATGGAGATCCTGTGTATAGGTTAATATCATCCAAATAAATGTTATTTCCTCCTTCCCCCTCGAAACGGAATCTCATTTCAAAATTTGGAGTAAAATATGAATTGGTAATATTTGTCATGTGTACAGTAACCCAATCAGATGATTGAGTAGGTTTCCAACTTGTACTAGATGTTAAAGGAGACAAAGTATTACCTCCTATCGTTCTTCGTTGAGCCCAAGTTTCGCCACAATTTGATGAAGCAAAAACTTTTAAATACTCATAATCAGCAGCAGTCTTTTTACGATACGCATATCTAAAACTTAAAGTAACAGAACCGGTTGATGGGACAACAGACAAATCTATTGGCGCTGATGTTAATTCATCGACACTACCCGCTGCTTGACCAAAGTTTGTAATTCTTGCACACTTTAAACCAGAGTTCGCAGTCGTACTTTCAATCGTCCATGTGTTGTTGTTAGTAGGATTAGAAACTTCCCAATAATTGTTATTTGATAAGGTAGAATAGTTTTCAAACCCTTCCCAATAAGGAAGAACAGTAGCATCAGGTAAAACACGAATAAAATTTGACTTAATTTCATCATCCGTAGTTGAACCATCGGTTGCTGTTAGCTTCACTGTGTATAAACCAGGCTCAGAAAAATTAACTTTAGGATTTTGACTTGATGAGGCAGATCCAGCACCAAAACTCCATCCTGTTGAAGGAGTAATTTCCCAATTCCAACCAGTAACTGCATTATAAGAATCATCGAACAATTGTATTGAATCACCGAGACAAATAGTTGTACGATCTGTTGTAAACTGAGCTTTACATAGGTAGAAATCATTCGTGCCACCGGTAGCTGTTAAATTAGCAGCTTGCCACAAATTAAATCTACCAGTTGAAGATACTTGTAAGGCCGCACGCATTCTATCTACTTGCCCTTGTGTGTACATTTTAGAACAATACGAATAATCCATATAATTTTCAACATTGTCACGGACATCGAATGACCAAAAAGAATTGACAGAGTTACAGGTATTCGCATTAAGCAAACAAGCCGTTACACCAATACAATTTGGGGTATCATCAACAGCATCATCTGTTGAACATGAAGACGCATTACCAGGATTGTTATTAGGTCCCCAAGTATGATCTAAATTTAACCAATGCCCAACTTCGTGTGTTAAAGCTCGACTACCATTGATAGAACCAGTACCAATAGACCCGACATAATCGTGTAAAATCCAGATTCCGTTTGTCATTGTTGTTGCTGACCAAGAAGCAGGTTTTGTCGTATATCCTGCAGCTCCACCTATTTCCCCGCAAATAAATACATTCAAATACCTATTACCAGGCCAACTATTTTGAAAAACGTCATTTCCATTTCTAATTGCAGTAACTTGTGCATTACCATCATCGCCCTGATAAGCTAGTGGAGAAATAGTTCTTGTTATTCCTTTGAAACAAGTTCCATTTGGTGCTTTAGTTGCCAAAACAAATTCCACCTCTACATCAGAAGGCATATCTTCAAAATCAGGATGCACATTCGCTGTATCAGCATTTAGCTTTCTGAAATCACGGTTCAATATAGCCAAGGCGTCATAAATTTGCTCATCTGAAATATTTTCAACTCCATTATTATGAAGTACATGAAAAACAATAGGGATTTTATAAACCACTCCTTTGGGAACAGCTTTGTTTTTAGCTTTTTCAAATTCGATTTTATCCTGCTCATACATGGCTGCAAATTCAGGATTAGCAAGTAATTCTGCCATCTTTATATGTTGATGACAAAACTCTACCGTTTCTCCTTCACGAGCATTCGTAGGGTCAAATGTTCTTTTTTGCCCGAAAGCTTGCGTAAATAGAAGAAAAAAAAGGGTATTCAAACAAAAAATTCTAGTTTTCATAGTTAGGATTTAGTTTAGAACAATTATTAAGTTTAATAGTTTGCCTAAATTACCACTTTATTTAGATATTTTTTTAAATCGATGTATAAATAATTTTTATAACTATTGAAAACCGTTTTGCAATTCCTATTAAATCGATTTTAAATAGTTTTCTACATCCGAAAATTGAATTTTAAATTCCCCTAAAATAAAGGTGTCCTCAATACTTTTTACTAAGAAATCGTACTTCTTTCCATTCCAAAACTGAAAGCCCGTATTTTCCGTCGATTCGATAATTTTCGGATGTATATCGCCTGAATTAAAAATAGTATAATCTTTATATTCTTTTTTCATCAAAAGCGGTGAAGTCAAAAAACGATAATTTGAACCATCAACCGTAAGAATTCCTTTTTGCTTCAATAAATCGAAAAATGATGTTTTTTTATCATTCATTGATAACATCATAGAGTATTTTGGTACAGAAATCAATTTTGATTTGCGCACCTCAATGGGATTAAATTCCTCATCCAATTCAGTTTCAATATACGTTTCGGTAGTACTAGTCAAACCTCCCTGGATAAATGAAATATCCCCTTCCCAAACATCTAAAAACTCTTTTGTTGGAAAAGCAATTTTTCTAGCATATTTATTAAACGCTTGGATAAATTCATCATCGGGGTTTTCTCTAAAACGAGCAATGTCTAAATGTAAGTTCAGAAAGCTTGACGTTTCTTCGTTTTTCTCAAAGCAAAACCCTTTTTGTTTAAGCGAAAGATTTAATGGGAATTTCCTTGTAACTCCTGATTTTATCAAGAAATGACTTGAATCACTATGAATTGATAATAGAGCGCGATTTAAACCAAAATCGTTCAGCTTTTTCGTACTTGTACTAATTACGCAGAAATCTTCTTTAAAGAGATTTTCAGCTAAAAATTCTTTCCATTTCTTGGATTGACTGCCGGCTTTGGCATTAACAATTCGATCAAATGTTTGATTAAACTTTTTACCTCTGTAGATGAATGCATAATTTTTATCGTAATAGAAATAGAGCTTTTCTTTCTTAAGAACATACACTTTGTGAGATTCAACCAAGGAATCTTTAATTGGATAAACAATTTTTAAGCGATTTATCCCTGAAATAACCTTTGAACTATCAGACAATTCAACTAACAACCCATAATCGCCTGAACTATCACCAAAAACAAATGCATTTTTACGTAAGTCAATTCCGTAGTTCTTGCTTTGACTTAACAAGAATTCATACGACAAGAAATCTTTTGCCGCAACCTTGTTCTTCTCCGTTATTTTTTGAGATTCTCGTGCAAAAGACAAAACATTTATCCTTCCTATAAATTCATCATCCGGCAACCTATCTACTATAGAAGGTGGTAATTGAGTTTGAAAAAGAAGTGGTCTTAGTATAAGAAATGCTCCGAGTGCAATAGCCAATAGAACAATAACTACTACTTTTTTTGCCATAAATTACCTCGTTAATACATAGATTGCATTTATCAAATCCAAGACGTGTTTCCCTGGTCCATCTGAATCAGACTTAAAGTCATATGTCAAATTAAGATTTGTACTTTTCAAAGATGTTTTGGAGGTAGTCATTTCCATTTTTCCAGACTTCCCTCTTAAGGCATCAATTAATTCATTTTCCTTGGCTGAAAACACATCGCGCGGGAATAAATTTACTGTTGAATTCAAATCCATATTTGCATACAGAATACCACCCTTGTCAGCCTTTTTTAAGGCTTTAGATGAGATGGCTTTATCTTCGTAACCATTGGTGTAATTTTTTGCAAGATCTTCATCATTGGTCAAAATAAACAAACCATTTTTGTTTATTATATAAAGGGGTGCTGAGTTCAAAATTGCCTTATCCATTACATAATATTCCTTACCTTTTTGGTTCTGAATATAGGTTAGTTGACCATTTTTTCTGGTTGCTAAAATCTTGGATAAATAATTCAGGATTTTTTCTGGTACATCATGTCGTTTTGTGCTAACCCCAAAAGTAAAAATTGGCATGTCTTCTTCAGCATCTGTCTCTTTCTCGTAATAATCAAAGGTTTCGTCGTCATATATAAACTCAACTTTCGTTGTTTTGATTTTTTTAACGCCATTAAAACTACCAAAGAAACTTCCTTTGTAAGTATCAAAAACTGCATCTTTGTTTATAAACTCATTCAGCAAATCGAGAATCATTGCATTTGCAATCAAATCATTATCTTTTGTCTCTTGAGCAAGAATCGGCATCACTATTTCAAAAGCTTTTTCATATGCCTCACGTAGATTGACCTTGTAAATAAAGAACGCCGGACAATTTTCATGAATGTAATTTTTGACACTTTTATCCATTTTTGTGTCACCAAGCTTGGTATAGATCGCTCCAAGTTTTTCGTTGTATTTTGTTTCCATTTGAAATTCCAAATGATCATCAACCAACACTAAATCACCGAGTATTATATTTTCGGTATACAGTTCATTTATATTACTGTAGATATCAGGCATTATTCCTTTGAAATAGAATAAATTACCATTTTTCTCCATTTTTCGTGAATAGTCAAAGTAAAATGACCCTTCAGTTTCATGCGCCAGTTGATCGGCAAATCTTTTATCTGTTAAAATAAGTCTTTTATTTTCTAGAAATAACTCATCCAACACTTGTTTTTCATAGAATTGCTGAAGTGAAAACTGAATACTATCGCGTAATTCATAGTAATTTTTCATCAACATCTCATTGTCCTCTGAAACGGGTATGGCTTCATTTTCATCAATGGGTAAATCAATACTCTCTGTGATTGAATCTTCATCATATGGTGGCACTGCCTCATCATACCCTTCGTCCCAATATTCCCAAGGACTTGTTTTTCCCCGCGCATACCAAATTGAATCAGTCATTAAATCTACTTTTCTAGAGTCTGGTTCTATCCTCAATAAAATTGCTGTATTCTTTCTAATTAGTAGATTGTTTATATAAGAATCGTACCATTCCACATCTTGATAAGGCGATTCAACGGCATTAAAGTCATCAAAAACTTTAAATAGATTCGTTTTGTTTGCAACACCGAATGTAATTCCTGATAAGGAGTAATTAGGGTTTTTACCAAGAAATACATTGATTTTTTGATCAAAATCTAACCCTGAATCTTTTATTGTTTTTTCATTAGTTGAACCATCAAATAATTCCTGTTGTAATTCTTCCATGAATTCATATTGAACCAATTGATCCATTGAAATCTTTTGTAATAGCTTAATATTGTTTAAACTAAAAACAGTAATAGCTTCGCTTGGTACAAGTTCCTCAGATTTCTGAGAGTACCCCGCAAAGATAAAGGCAAGAACAAAAATAAAAATGGTTGTGATTTTCATGAGATCAAATTAACGCAGTGTATAATACGAAGTTAATCATTTTAACGTAGGACTCAATTACTTCTGATTAAGGTAGATGGTATTTTCTAAAATTTTAGAATTTTTTGTAAGAGCATAAGCATTTGCTTTCAACTTAACAGCTGTTCTGCTTTTTGAAATACTTGCATTTTGGTTGTCGTACTTTTCCACAGGTTTATAAAATCTTGAAATAATCGTATAATTTCCAGTCTTTAACAAATCTATATCCTCCTGCTTTAAATCTTTAATTTGTTTTTGAGAAAACTCTGGAATAGAGCGCTCAAGCTTAGTTCCATTCCATGAAATCCAATTAAAGGAAAAATCAGCGGAGTTCTTAATTCCTGCATCTAAAGTGGCTAAGGAATTTTTTATTGCCTCTTGTAGTTTATTTACATCTGTAAAATCACAA
The DNA here is from genome assembly GCA_044349575.1 of Crocinitomicaceae bacterium. Lineage (GTDB taxonomy): Bacteria > Bacteroidota > Bacteroidia > Flavobacteriales_D > Crocinitomicaceae > UBA952. The sequence goes on along the minus strand of JBIKQS010000124.1, from coordinate 768 downwards.
CTTAATTTAACAATAAATTCACCCTCATTTATTTCCGTTTTTACATTTGAAATCCCCGGTTGAGAAGCCAAATTGGTTTTGAACTGATTAATCTTAACCTTTATTTCCGGAATTTTCAATACTTTCTTACCATTTAAACTATCAAGACTAAGCATACCATTAACTTTTACTTTACTTGAGCTTAAATTAATCGTATATTTAAAGGTCCCTGATCCGTCAGCATTTATAGATAAATCATCTATTATCTCAATACAAGAAGTTAAAAATAGCGGAAGAAATAAAAGTAAAAAGAGCGCTTTTCTCATACGAATAATTTGTTCTACGCCAGTCTCTAAAAGTATGCCAAGTAATTATTTAAAGGAACTCAAATCTGGTTTTTTATTCAACGTAATTGATGTCACCTTCCCTGACATTACAAACGGACCAAAACCTATTGAAGTTGTATGAGGAAACAAAAACCCGCCTACATCTTTGTAATCAGCATAAGTAATGGTAGTTTCTGAAGTTTCTTCTCCCTGTTTTCTAATAGAAACTACTTTCTCTTTTAAAAAGCTTTTTTTATCATAGTAAATAAAAGATTCTTCCTCTCCATCAATTTGTTTTACCACATACATTTCTTTTCCATCTACATTTTCAATTCCGGTTAATGTAAAATTTTGAACTTTATGATGTAATTCAGGAAAAATACCTGGCGTTTTACTTTTCTTGGCAATTTCTTCATTAGTCATTTCAGTTCGTTTACCTTGTGAATAAACATAACCTGCCTTA
>JBIKQS010000278.1:0-3660 GCA_044349575.1 Crocinitomicaceae bacterium | reverse complement strand
GCACGCCAACTGAATTAATCCAATCATCTACTATTTTTTGTGCGTCTTTGATTTCCATGCCTAATCTACAACGATTATGTAGTTGTTTTTCTTGCCTTTACCTAAAAGAATATATTTCTCATTAATCAAATGGCTAGAATTTAGCACTAAATCTTCTACAACTTTTTCCTTATTTACACTCACTGCATTTGCTTTCAGTTCGCGTCTTGCCTCACCATTTGATGCCAAAAATCCAGTTCGATTGCCTAACGCATCTACAATAGTTAATCCTTGCTCAAGTTCCGATTTTGGCAATTGAAACATAGGAACGCCATCAAAAACAGCAAGAAAATCATCTTCACTCAATTTCTGCAAATCGTCAAACGTAGATTTTCCAAATAAAATATTGCTTGCAGCAATTGCCGCCTCTAAAGCTTCTTTTCCATGCACACGGACGGTGATATCCTCTGCTAATTCTTTTTGAAGGGCTCTCAAATGCGGCGCTTCCTGATGTTGTTTCTCTATTTGTTCAATTTGTTCACGAGAAAGCAAGGTGAAGATCCGAATGTAATTGGACGCATCTTCATCACTTGCATTTAACCAGTATTGGTAGAATTTATAAGGCGATGTCTTTGATTTATCCAACCAGACATTACCACCTTCGGTTTTCCCAAATTTGGTTCCATCTGCTTTTTTTATCAATGGAGTAGTGATTGCAAAAGCGTCTCCCCCATTTTTTCGACGAATTAATTCCGTACCTGTAACAATATTCCCCCATTGATCTGAACCACCTAATTGCACGGAACAATTCTTGTGTTGATTCAAGTAATAAAAGTCATATCCTTGAAGTAATTGATACGAAAATTCAGTAAATGACATACCTGTTTCTAATCGGTTTTTAACCGAATCTTTTGCCATCATGTAATTTACTGTTATATGCTTTCCAATGTCTCGAATAAAATCCAAGAAGGAAATATTTTCAAACCAATCGTAGTTATTGAGTAGTTCGGCTGAATTTTCACCGCAATTAAAATCTAAAAATTGAGCAAGCTGAGATCGAACACCATCTATATTTTTTTGGAGCGATTCCTTATCTAACAAATTTCGTTCTTGTGATTTACCTGATGGATCTCCCACCATTCCAGTTGCACCACCAACCAAAGCAAGAGGTTTATGACCAGCGCGTTGAAAATGCACCAAGGTCATAATTTGAACTAAACTTCCAATATGAAGCGAATCTGCGGTTGGATCAAAACCAATATAAGCGGTTGCCATTCCTTTTTTCAAATGGTCTTCAACTCCGGGAGTCAAATCATGGATCATCCCTCTCCATCTCATTTCTTCAATAAAATCCATCTAAATATACTATTTTAAACAAAATTACTGTTTTCTGTGAACTTATTAGATATTACTTTTCGTTCCACCTATTTTTAGAAGAATGTCTGATTTTCACGAACCATTTTTCTAAGTAATGGATTGGGTCTGTATCGATCTTCTCCGTATTCATGAAATAACTTTTCTAATCTTAACAGGACATTTTCTAACCCTAATTCATCCGCCCAACTCAATAATCCTTTGGGATAGTTAACGCCTTTGGTCATCGCTAAATCAATATCTTCAGGTGATGCTACTTGCATAAATACCGCATCAATTGCCTCATTAATCAACATTACCAAAATACGTTCAAAAATTTCTTTTCCCAAGACTTCATTCCTGATTGGTTGAATCTCAGCTATTCCTTCTGAGTAATCGTAGTATCCTCTACCTGATTTACGGCCATAAAACCCCGCCTCTTTATGTCTTCTTTGCGTAAAGCTTGGCTTAAATCGGGGATCAAAGTAAAATGCTTCAAAAACCGATTCAGTTACCGCGTAATTTACATCATTTCCAATATAATCCATCAAAGTAAATGGGCCCATTTTAAAACCCCCAAATTCGGTCATTGCCCAATCAATTGTTGCAAAATCAGCCTTACCTTCTTCATAAACACGAAGCGCTTCGCCGTAAAAAGGACGGGCAACGCGATTGACAATAAATCCTGGTGTGTCTTTGCAAACTACTGCAACTTTCCCCCAACCTTGAATAATTTCAACAGCTTTTTCAAGCACCACAGTTGATGTTTGAACCGATGGAATAATTTCAACCAAAGGCATCAGCGGTGCAGGATTAAAAAAGTGAATCCCAATTATTCTTTTGGATTCCTTCAATACGGATCCCAAAGATGCTATTGACAAAGAGGATGTATTACTAGCAATGATACAATCTTCTGAAACAACAGATTCAATCTTTTGCAACAAATCGTGTTTTATATCTAACTTTTCAATGATTGCTTCAATCACCAATCCACAGTTTTCTAATGACTGCATTTCGGTTGAGTAAGAAATATTGGTTTGAATCTCAGTTGACTTTTGTTCCGAAATTTTCGCCTTTTCAACGAGCTTAACAAGCGTTGAAACTAAATTGCTTTTAGCGTTTGACAAAGCCTTTTCTGAAGAATCGACCAAAATTACCGCATGACCATTTTGAGCCGCAACCTGAGCGATTCCGCTCCCCATTGTTCCTGCTCCTATTATTCCTATATGCATATTATTTCCCTGTAAATATTGGTTTTCTTTTTTCTAAAAACGCTGACACCCCTTCCTTAAAGTCTTTTGTTTTACCAGCCTCAGTTTGCAATTCTTCTTCAAGTATTAATTGCTGCTGAAGTGAATTATTCCACGATTGATTTACCGCTCTTTTTGTTAAACCAATACCTTTTGTTGGCATTTGCGCTAAAGAATGAGCCATTTTTCGAACCTCTTCTTCATAATTTTCATCTGGGATAGCTTTATAAATCATATTCATTTTCTCAGCTTCATTGGCCATAACTTTATCACCAGTAATCATCAATGCAAGTGCTTTTTGCATCCCTACTAATCTCGGCAACATAAATGTACCCCCCGAATCTGGGATTAAACCAATTTTACTAAATGCTTGAATAAATGAAGCACTTTCTTTTGCCATTACGATATCACAAGCCAAAGCAATGTTTGCTCCTGCTCCTGCCGCCACTCCATTTACAGCAGCAAGAATTGGTTTTTCAATAGTTCGAATTTTTTCAATTATCGGATTATAATGCTCACGAACAATTGATTGTAATTCTGGTCCGTTTGGATCGGTCGCCTCCACTAAATCTTGCCCAGCACAAAATGCCTTACCCTCACCCGTTAGCACAATTGTACGAATTGAATTATCCAATTGAGCTTTATCTAATGCACCTTGAAGTTCGAATGCCATTTCCTTGTTAAATGAATTAAAAACTTCTGGTCTATTAAGTGAAATGGTTAAAATTCCATTATCTTCAATTATTTTAAGCGTCATATCTTTTTTCTACAAAGATAAAACTTGAACCAGTTTTCTTGACATAGGTTAAGAAAATTTAAAATAAGATTTTTTAAACTTGTATTCTAAATTATATATGAATAGAAAAGATTTTTTACGCAAAGGGCTATTAGGTACTGCGATTTTCGCAACCAGTGGAGTAGCTGCCAAATTAATTGAAAATAAAATCGATGAAATTAAAAATTTGGAAATACTTGGATTCAATCACCTACCCAATGAAGATTCTAAAATAATGGAAAACAAAGTATTACACAAAGCTTCTTCGCGAGGAGTTGCCGATCATGGGTGGTTAAAGAGCCA
>JBIKQS010000320.1:0-3067 GCA_044349575.1 Crocinitomicaceae bacterium | reverse complement strand
ACTACAATCCGGAAAGAATGCATTTTGGGGTTCTCCGTGTTTTGAACGATGATTTTGTTGCTCCAGGTATGGGATTCGGAACTCATCCACACGACAATATGGAAATCATCAGCATACCGTTGGAAGGTGATTTGGAACATAAAGACAGTATGGGAAATACCACGGTAATTAGAAATGGTGATATCCAAGTCATGAGTGCCGGAACAGGAATTCAACATTCAGAATACAATAAAAATGGAGATCAACCTGTAAAATTCCTCCAAATTTGGCTGTATCCCAATAAACGAAATGTAACTCCGAGATACGATCAATTAACATTGAAGCGAGAATCCCGCAAAAATAAATTTCATCAAGTTCTTTCTCCAAATAAAGACGAAGAAGGAGTTTGGATTCATCAAGATGCATGGTTTCATTTAGCTGAACTGGATGCAAATAAAGAACTCGTATACACACTCAAAAAATCTGGAAACGGGATCTATATTTTTGTTTTAAGCGGTGAAATTGCGGCTGGAAACATTGATCTAACGCAAAGAGATGGATTAGGCATTTGGGACACAAACGAACTTCTATTTCACGCTAAATCAAAATCTGAATTATTGGTAATGGAGGTTCCAATGAGTTTATAAACGATTTATGCTTCACTACTACATGCAGCACCCTCTGTTTTTCTCTGAAGTAAGCAGGGGGTTATTATTCTAATTTCAACATAGCTCTGTTTGTAAGTAAACAAAAAAAAACAAGTAGAAGGCTGTATCTTTGCCCTATGCAAGACAATTTTAGGCATCAAGGACTCAGAAAAAAATTAATCAGCGAGTTACGTGATAAAGGTATTAATGATGAAAAAATTCTTGACGCATTCTTCGCTGTTCCACGTCATTTTTTTCTTGATTTGGCATTTCTTGAAAAAGCATACACAAATATTGCATTTCAAATTGGAGCAGGACAAACGATATCACATCCTTATACAGTTGCATTTCAAACACAATTATTGAATTTAGAAAAAGGTGAAAAAGTTCTTGAGATAGGAACTGGTTCTGGATTTCAAACTTGCATTTTATGTCAATTAGGAATGCGCGTTTATACAATCGAAAGACAAAAGGAACTTTTTATAAAATCAAAAGACATCATCAAACAATTTGGTTTTCATCCTAGCCAATTTTATGGAGATGGTTACAAGGGACTTGAAGCATATCAGCCCTTTGATAAGATACTAATTACGTGTGGCGCACCAGAAGTTCCAATATCTTTGATCAATCAACTAAAAATTGGAGGCATTATGGTCATTCCCGTTGGTGAAGGTGAAAGTCAATCTATGAAAAGAATTACCAAGATTTCCGAAAACACCATTGAAACAGAAGACTTCGGCATATTCCGATTTGTTCCAATGTTGGAGAAAACGGTAAAATAGTTAACCTAAAGCCACGTCTAAAATCATCATCACGGTAAATCCACCAATAAATCCAAGCACAGATAAATCTGTGTATTTATCTCGCTGTGTTTCAGGAATAACTTCTTCTACTACAACAAAAATCATTGCTCCCGCAGCAAAAGCCAAGGCAAAAGGTAAAATTGGCTCAACATAAACTACCGCCAATGCACCAATTACACCCGCAATGGGTTCAACAATTGCTGAGAGTTGACCGTACCAAAAACTTTTGAATTTCGATGCTCCAGCTCTTCTTAATGGCATTGCAACTGCAAACCCTTCTGGTAGATTTTGTATCCCGATACCTATTGCTAAAGTTATAGCTGCAGAAAAAGTAGCGCCTTCAATTCCATTTGCAGCAGCGCCAAATAGCACACCAACAGCTAATCCCTCAGGGATATTATGTAGTGTTATTGCAAGAACTAATAAAGTGGTTTTGTGCAATTGGGTTTTAACACCTTCTGATTCATTTTCTTTAAAGTTCAAATGTAAATGAGGCAATTTCTTATCTAGGAAAAATAAGAATAACGCACCACCTAAAAAACCAACTGCCGCAGGAATCCATGGGAAATTTGGAAATTGTTTCTCAGACATTTCAATTGCAGGATTCAATAAAGACCAAAAACTTGCGGCAACCATTACTCCACCAGTAAAGCCAAGCATAGCATCCAAAACACCCCTATGTGCCGATTTAAAGAAAAACACCAACGAAGCTCCAAGTGCTGTTAAAAGCCAAGTAAATGTTGTGGCATAAAATGCTGCGAGAACTGGATTTATAGAAGTAAAGAAACGCTCGATTTCAATCATTTTGATCGTAATTTATTTTTTTATTTTAAAACAAAACCCTTTATTATCAAGCTTTTTGACAAAAATAGCACTTTTTTATCAAAAAAATTTGTTATTTTTTTAAGGTTATTGCGTTATGTTTTTCATGATCGGTCTGCAAGCCGAGATTTAACTTAAACCAAAAACCAAAACCATGTTAAATTCAATGTATCACATGAGTAGCGTTCTTCTGGAAGAAGAGCGTATTCAAATCGAAAGCGCGAAGAAAAATCCAGAGAAATTTGGACCTTTATACCGCAAATATTACGAATCTATATTTCGCTACGTTTACAAGCGAATGGATGATATAGATACTGTTGAAGATGTTACATCCATGGTTTTTGTAAAAGCATTAGCAAATCTTCATAAATACGAATTTAGAGGAATCCCATTTTCTTCTTGGTTATTTAGAATTGCTAAAAGCGAGCTAAACCAAGCTTTTCGTGATAAAAAAGGAGAAAGAACTGTTCGTTTAGACAAAGTAATCATTGGCCAAATGATGGAAGAAATGATAGAAAATGATTCTGAAGTAAATAGAAGCAAACTTTTGAGCGTTTTAACACGTCTAAAAGCAGACCAACTTGAACTCATTGAAATGCGTTTTTTTGAAAAAAGATCTTTTCGAGAAATAGGAGATTTATTAGAAATGACTGAAAACAATGCTAAAGTAAAAACGTTTCGCGCGGTGAATAAACTAAAACAACTATTTAATAAATTAGAGTGATATGCAAAAGATTAAAATTATTGTGGATGGAATTGAACCATCAAAAAATGAAATTTGTGCAAAACAAAATTTTTCCAAAGTTTTAAAAGAAT
>JBIKQS010000123.1:0-6742 GCA_044349575.1 Crocinitomicaceae bacterium | reverse complement strand
TTGTAATTCCCTCCGCTTGCGGCAATTTCTATTCCGGCAGGATTACCTGATGACGGTCCTGCCCAAGAAACGTTATAACCTGGAGTTGAGCCTGTTGCCACAACGTTAATGGAACCATTAGTTGCAGAAGCGCAAGCAGAATTTGAAGGAGTTAAGTTAACTGTAGCCCCTGTATTTAAAGTTACTGTTGTGGTTGTTGAAGCAGAACAGCCACTGTTTGTAACTGTAACTGTATACGTACCTGCATTTACAGCAGTCATATTAGCGATTGTAGGATTTTGCAAATTAGAGGTAAATCCATTGGGACCTGACCAAGAGTAAGTTCCACCGCCCGTTGCATTTAATTGTATGGTTTGGCCAGGGCAATAAGGTCCGGTATTTGTTGCTGTTATACCCGGTAAAGTAGAAACAGTTATCGTTACATAACCATTATTAGCATTACCTCCGGCCACACAAGTACCTCCGGCTGGAACAAGTGAAGAACCTCCACCGCCGCCGCCGCCGCCGTTACCACCTGTACAACAACCGTCATTTCCACCTCCACCACCTCCGTAAAATCCACCGCCACCGCCACCGCCAGAAGCTGTTTGCCAATAGCCACCTTGTCCTCCTTGTCCAAGTGTCCCTGCTTGTCCTCCAGGAGGAGTTCCAGCCCAAGGCGCACCGCCATTACCACCTGCAGTTTGCGTTCCGCCACCACCACCCGCACCAACAGTATTGCATCCTTCTCCTCCATTGTTACAATTTGCAGCCCCCCCGCATACAGGACCTGACCCCCCACTTCTACCTCCACCACCTCCAGCGACAATAACTCTATTTGCCAAAGCAGTTCCTCCTATTCTTATATCCGATGCTCCACCTCCACCCCACGATCTGTAAGTAGCTGATCCTGTTGAATTATGGCCAGTCCCTCCTCCGTTCCAACCTCCCGAATTAGCCCCTTGGGTACCCATACCTCCAACATAAATATTCAAAACTTGACCTGGCGTTACAGTAAAACAATTTTTGGTAATAATAGCACCATTTCCTCCATTTGATCCACCACCTTTTGCACCGGCGACAGTAAAAGTCACACTCGTAACACCAGCAGGAACCGTCCAAGTTTGAACTGATCCGGTAAAATTAAACGTTACGGTCTGTGAATGAAAGAAATAGCAAGAAAATAAAATAAAAAATGTAAGAATAAATATCTTGATACGCATAGTTTTTTAATTCGAGTATAGTTTGTTGTAAAAATAAAATAGAAAGATGAAAAAAGAAAATAAAATGTTAATCGGTAATTAAAAAATAATAAATAGTTAATGTAGAATATTCATTACCTATAAACCAGATATTTTAAAATCTATAAATACGATTAAAAAAATTAAGAAATCGAATCCAAAAGAAACTAAATTCAATGTGATTTATTCGCGTATTCGATTAAATCAATAAGCTTAGTAGCATATGCAAATTCGTTATCGTACCAGGCTACTATTTTAGCGAAATCTTCCCCGATCATTAAGCCTGCATTTGCATCAAAAATAGAGATGCGGTTATCTCCAAGAAAATCATTTGACACTACTGCATCTTCCGTGTAACCCAAGATTCCTTTCATAGAACTTTCAGATGCATGCTTAATTGCTGTTTTAATCTCTTCATATGTTGTTTTCTTTTCGAAGTTTATATTCAGGTCAACAACAGAAACATTAGGTATAGGAACACGATAGGATACCCCAGTTAGCTTACCTTTCAACTCAGGGATTACCTTCCCAAGGGCTGATGCAGCTCCTGTTGAAGAAGGAATTATATTTTGCAACGCTCCACGCCCTCCTCTCCAATCTTTATTCGATGGACTATCAACTGTTTTTTGGGTTGCAGTAACAGCATGAACAGTACACATCAATCCAGAACGAATCCCAAAATTATCGTGAAGTACTTTAGCAATAGGAGCCAAACAATTTGTAGTACATGAAGCATTTGAAATTATTTTCATTTCACTCCTATAACTTTCATGATTTACACCCATTACAAAAATTGGGGTATCATCTTTTGGAGGAGCAGATAAAACAATCTTTCGAGCACCTGCCATTAAGTGAGAACTTGCTTTTTCTTGATCAAGGAACAAACCTGTAGATTCAACAATGGTCAAATCTCCTAAATCTCCCCAACCAATTTCAGCTGGATTTTTTTTGTCTGTTATACGTATTTTCTTACCATCAACTATCAAATAACCATCTGAAACGGCTATTTCATTGGCTAATTTACCATGTGTAGAATCGTATTTTAGCATATACGCCAAATATTCAGGTTCTACTAAATCATTAATTGCAACAACTTCAATTTTTGGATTATTGAGTGCTGCTCGAAAAACCATGCGTCCTATTCGGCCAAAACCATTAATTCCAATTTTTATTGTTTCCATACTTAGTTATTTTAAAACCCATGTTCCTCCCACGGAGACTACATTTTCTAGCTTCAAAAAATCTTGGTAATTCGATTCGTTTATTCCTCCTGTTGGGCAAAATTTCACGCCTTTGAACACACTTGAATATGCCTTCAGTGTCTCTAATCCTCCAAATAAGTTGGCAGGAAAAAATTTAAAAAAGTTCACACCTAATTCTTGTCCTGAAATTATTTCGCTCGGCGTAATTGCGCCAGGTAGAAACGGAATTTCACTTTCAAAAAGTACTTTAGCTAAATCAGAAGTCAAACCTGGACTAACAATAAAATCAACGTTTAATTCTTTGCATGTATCTACTTGTTTCTTATTTATTACCGTTCCAACCCCTACTTTAAATTCGTTTCCGTATCTTTTTTTGAATTCAGCAATCGCTTCAAAAGCATATTCGGTTCGTAACGTAATTTCGATGCAATAAATTCCTTTTGAACTCAGTTGTTGATAGATTGAATCAACTTCGCTTTCGTTGTGAATAGTTACAACTGGAATGATTGAATTTTCCTGTAAAATAGCTTCAATTTTATTACGCATAGTCTTTATTTAAAAAATTCCTGCTCCTTCCTCACCATTGCTTATTAATCCACGAACTTTTTCAAACAATTCTCTTCCATGGCTTTGATTTAAATAGGGAATTGTCCTTGAATTTCTTTGTTCTAAATCATCTACAAAACACGTTAATTCACCGGTTATTGCATTCAACAATATTCTGTCACCTGTTTGAATTTTTGAAATCAAACCGCCTTCTGAAGCTTCCGGATAAAGATGAATTGCTGATGGAACCTTCCCGGATGCGCCTGACATTCTTCCGTCTGTAACCAGAGCAACTTTGAATCCTCTTTTCAACAAAACTGTTAATGAAGGAGTTAATTTATGGAGTTCGGGCATGCCCTTGAATTTTGGTCCTTGAAAAGGAATTACTGCTATGAAATCCTTGTTTAATTCATCTTTCTTAAAGGCCTCTAAAAAATCATCTTGGTCATCAAAAACGATTGCTTCTGCTTCAATTACCAAATGTTGATCTTCTACTGCTGATGTTTTTATTACAGACGTCCCCAAATTACCTTTCAAGACCTTTATTCCTCCTTGTGGTGAAAACGGATTTTTAGCATCACGAATGATATTTTCGTTTAATGATTTTTCCGATCCATCCACAAATGTTGTATTTCCATTTATAATTTTTGGTTCTTTTGTATAGTTAGAAAGTCCTCTTCCCATAATAGTATTGACATCCTCATGCAGGAGTCCATTTTCAAGTAAAGTTCTGATTAAAAAGCCCATTCCACCTGCTGCATGGAAGTGATTTACATCTGCCGCTCCGTTTGGATAAATGCGACAAAGTAAAGGTACGACAGAAGATAATTCAGAAAAATCATCCCAAGTGATATGAATTCCCGCTGCTTTGGCCATTGCAGGAAGGTGGATTGTATGATTAGTTGAACCTCCTGAAGCCAATAATCCAATTATTCCGTTGACAACCGTTTTTTCATCGAAAGAAAATCCAATAGATTTAGAAATATCTCTCGAATTAATATTGTCTATAAGGACGCGAACAACTTCCTTATTTAGTGCATCCCGCAAGGGTGTTCCAGGATTAACAAAACTACTTCCAGGTAGTTGTAAACCCATGATTTCCATCAACATCTGATTGGAATTAGCAGTACCATAAAATGTACAAGTTCCTGGCGAATGATACGAATCTGACTCGCCTTTCAACAATTCCTCTCGACCAATTTTTCCTTCCGCAAACAACTGACGTATGCGTGATTTTTCTTCATTAGAAATTCCAGTTTCCATAGGTCCTCCTGGTACAAAAACACTCGGTAAATGACCAAAACTTAAATTTCCAATAATGAGACCTGGAACAATTTTATCGCAAATCCCCAAATTCATTACCCCATCAAACATATCATGCGATAAGGCGACGGCGGCAGAAAAAGCTATTACGTCACGGCTCAACAAGGACAAATCCATTCCTTCTTTGCCTTGAGTAACTCCATCACACATAGCTGGAGTAGCGCCAGCAACTTGAAGAGTTCCTCCAAATTCATTGGCATAATTCCTAAGAAACTTTGGGTAATCTTCATAGGTTTTATGAGCCGAAAGCATATCATTGTATGCTGTAATAAGTCCAATATTCGGCGAAACTGAGTCTGAAATGGTTTTTTTGTCGTGAGAATCGCAAGCAGCAAATCCGTGCGCTAAATTTCCACACGATAATCCTTGTCGATAATTGAGTGGTTTAAAATTACTTTCTACTTTTTTAAGGTATTCTTCGCGCGACTTTTCTGATCTTTTTCTAATGCGATCAGTAACTTCTTGAATTTTTGAATTAATCTGCATAGTAAATTTTTATATCGTTTCTTTTGACTAGTAATTTGTGAATCGGAAGATCTAGGTTGTAATTTTCTAAAACTTCTTTTTTATTTTTTCCAGTTATAATAAGGTAAATGATTTTACCTTCAAGAATAGACTGAAAACTGTAGGTAATGCGCTTGTTAGGAAAAGAAGGAGCATTTGTATTGCAAATCCCTTTTTCGCTAGAATTCAATATATTTTCACTCAAATCATCATTTGGAAATAAAGAGGCAAAATGTCCATCAGGACCCATTCCTAAAATAATAATATCGGTTCGGTTTAAAAAAGTAGTATACCTACTATTAATTTCAATCAAATTTCTCTCATAGTTTTCATCATCTGCAACCATCCCGATTAAACTTGCTTCTGAACCCAGAGCTTGTCGAATCATTTTTTCGTTGCAATAATCACTACTTAACTCCACAAAGCGCTCGTCTACCAAACCGTATTGAACTTTTGAGACAAGGTCTTTGTTTGTGGCTAATAATTTATAAAGAGGCTCTGGCGTGCTTCCTCCGGACAATAGAATATTGCACAAATCATTTTGATCAAAAGATTTCTCTATGTCATTGAAAATAGATTCAGAGCAACTTGCAAAAAGCTCATCTTTCGATAAAAACTCGTTTATGTGTATTTGGTTTGCCATTGTACTCCTTCGTCTAAAATTTGATCACCAGGCCCCCATGTTCCAGATTCATATAAGGTTAATGGAATTATTTCTTTCCAATTATCTGTAATTGATTCGATCCACTTCCATGCGGCTTCTAGTTCATCATAACGCATAAATAAAGTTTGATTTCCACGTAGTACATCAATCAATAAACGCTCGTATGCATCAGGCATTCTCTCGTCAAAAGAATCTACAAAATCCAATTTCAACGAAATGGGCTTAAAGCGATACCCTCCAGGACCCGGTATTTTACTCAATTGAACCAATTCAATGCGCTCCTCAGGTTGCAATCTAATAATTAACTTGTTCTGCAATGGATATTGGGAATCAGGAAAAATATTGTGAGCAATCTCTTTAAAAGTTATCACAATATCCGAATAGCGCTTTTTCATTCGCTTACCCGTTCTCAAATAAATCGGAGTTCCTTTCCAGCGCCAGTTATCGATATAGGCTTTAATTGCTACGAAAGTTTCTGTGTCTGATTTGTATAGTTCGATGTCTTCAAGGTAGGAATTAACTTGAGTTTCACCAACAGTTCCTCGTGTATATTGACCACGAACCACGTTATCCGTTAAGTTTTCCTTAGAAAACAATCTCAATGATTGAAGAACTTTGAGTTTTTCATTTCGAACAGAATTCGCATCTAAGCTTGCTGGCGGTTCCATACAAACCAAACAAAGCAACTGAAGCAAATGATTTTGAACCATATCTAAAAGAGCACCAGTTTTATCATAATACCCTGCCCTTGCCTCAACACCTAGACTTTCAGAAACTGTGATTTGAATATTCTCAATATTTTCTTTGTTCCAAGCTTTCTCAAATAAATGATTAGCAAATCGCAGGACCATCAAGTTTTGAACTGTTTCCTTACCTAAATAGTGGTCAATACGAAAGATTTGATCTTCATTAAAACACGTTGAAATTGTATCATTAATTTTTTTACTTGAACTCAAATCAAACCCAAGTGGTTTCTCAAGAACAACTTTACTTTTCTTGTCGATTAAATCTGAAGCCTTTAAGGCATTACATATTTCCCCATAAGCAGAAGATGGAACTGAAAAATAAAATACTTTTTGCCAATCAGAATTCTCTTGAATAACATTTTTTAACTCAAGATATGACGCTTGAGCTGCATCCGGAATAGTAATAAGTTGAATTCGCGAAGAAAATTTCGGAAAATTAATTTTCTTTTCTTCTTCATTTCCCGGTATAAAAGCTTTTAGTTCTTCGTAAAAATCGGTTGACGACTCCTTTCTTCGAATACACACTATTTTAAAACT
>JBIKQS010000137.1:0-6170 GCA_044349575.1 Crocinitomicaceae bacterium | reverse complement strand
TTACATTCCTTTTATTAAGATTAATTTCTTGAATTTGGGTAAAACGACTATTTAGATAATAAACTTGAAGGTTGAAGGACCAACGTTGCATCTCTTCATAAAAGTCATTCAGATAGGGATTTTGCTCTACGTCCTCAAAATGAGCCTCCCAATCGTAATGCTTTGATAATAATTTAGTTAACGTTGTTTTTCCTGCTCCAATATTACCAGCTACCGCAATGTGCATACTTCAAAAATTTAAGGTAGTAAAGTTAAAGATTTAATTGTGCTTATGGTGAAAAAAACCTATTTTTTTTTCACCAAATTATAGCAATGAATTTCGTTACTTTTCTGAAAGAAAAAGCGATCAGAAATTGAGCGAAAACAAGCAATATCTGGAAGTGGTAACTGACAAATAAAAGATGATATTTCAAAATCTGAATACAAAAAAAGATTGTTCTTATACAAAAGCCAAATCCGATTGTCAGATGCAGCGATGTCGTTCGCATCTAATTTTACTTGCGAAATCAAGCTCCCATTTAAATCAAACTTTGTAAGTTGATTCGTTGCGTCAAAAAGAAATAAACATGTCTGAAATTCCACAATTTCTATCAGTTCATTTAACGAAACAAGGCCTTTTGTATTCCGAATTTCTTGCACTATCTTTCCTCGTTGGTTAAGATCAATCAATAACAAGGTAGAATTAACTTGATCAAAAACCCATAGTTTCTCTCCCCTACTCGACCTACCGATAAAAGTAGCAAACTCAATGTTATAATCTCCTAAATCAACGCATTCATTTACAGGAGTCAACGTATTATCTACAAAGCAAATTTGTTGTTGCTGTTCTGAAAAAAGTACAATTTTCAACGGGGTAATTGGAATGATTTGCTTTATTTCACCAAAGTTCTTACTACTAATTTTATAAGCGATTTCACCTTCTGGATTATACTTAATTAATGAGGAAGAATTTGAAATAATTAGACTTCCAAATGCATCGATATTCCAACCAGAAATATTGTTTTCTTCAATACGAAAATTTTCTTTCCACGAAAAAATTGAGTCTTGTCCAACAAGAAACATTGAACAAAACAAGAATCCAATTAGTAGATGATTTTTCATTTAATCGGCTCTAGAATATTCAATATTTGTTCCAAAATTTCTCGGTTATTCGATAATCTCGGAATTTTATTCTGTCCTCCTAATTTCCCTTTATTTTTTAACCAAGAATCAAAGGTTCCAACTTCTGTAAAATGAAACGTTGGTTTAGCCAATATCATATCTTTATACCTTTTGGCATCATAATCTGAATTAATTTCACGCAGTTTTTCATCAACTAAAAATTCAAAGCGTTCCCTATCTTCAGGTAGTTGAGAAAATTCAATAATCCATTCGTGTCCACCATTTTGCTCTTCCTCCCTATAAATTGGCCCTGCAGTATAATCCTTTATCGTAGAATTTGTTTTTTCGCATGCAAAGGCAATTGCATGTTCGGCATTTTCAACGATAAGTTCTTCTCCAAAAGTGTTTATAAAACTTTTAGTTCTTCCCGTAATTTTAAAGCGATAAGGAACCAATGAAGTGAATTTTATGGTGTCTCCAAGTATATATCTCCAGAGTCCTCCATTGGTAGAAATAACTACTGCATAATTTACTCCCAACTCCACATTTGATAAAGGCAATACTACTTTTGAATCAACTCCATTGAATTCAGGCATCGGAATAAATTCATAATAAATTCCATAATCCAACATCAATAAAAGTTCATTTACATTGGGCTGATCTTGGATGCCAAAAAATCCTTCAGAAGCATTATATGTTTCAACATAATGCATATTTGGATCGGGAATAAGTCTGGAGAAATGATCCCTGTATGGTTCAAAACTAACTCCTCCATGCATGAACAATTCTAGATTTGGCCAAACTTCTTTCAGATTTTTTTTTCCTGTTATTTCCAAAACTCGATCTGCTAAAACCATTGTCCAACTTGGTACACCTGCCAAAATCAATACATTTTCTTTGATTGTTGACTGGGCCATTTTTTCAATCTTTTCCTCCCACTCCCCCATCAAGGCAATTTCTTTTGATGGAGTTCGCCTTATTTCTGCCCACCAAGGTAGGTTATTGACAATGATAGCTGATAGATCTCCGAAATAGGAATCGGCAGTAAGTGGATTAATTTGTGCACTTCCTCCAACTATTAAATGCTTGCCATTGTAAAGTTTACAACCTGGATAATTAGAATAATACAAAGCCAATAAATCCTTTCCCCCTTTATAATGACATTCTTCAAGCGACTCTTTGGTGACTGGAATGAATTTGCTTCTGTCCGCGGTGGTACCTGAAGATTTAGCAAACCATTTGGTATCACTGGGCCAAAGAATATTTTGATCCCCGGCCATCAAACGATCAACGTACTTTTTGGTGATATTGTAATCACTTAATGGAACAAGTTCTTGAAATGTTTTTTGATTCTTTATTCTAAAAAAATCATTCTGAAACCCAAATTCAGTGTACATAGCAGACGAAATGAGTTTATTAAAAACTTCATTTTGAACTTCAATGGGATATTTTTTGAATAAATCAATCTGGTGAATTCGCTTTTTTATGAGCCACGAAAAAATTGAATTAAATGGCATTGCGAATAACTAATAGTATCTACTTAATTAAGAGATAATTATCCCCAAATTAAAATAGAAACAATAATACCCAACAAAGCGATGGTATAAAGAACTCCAACTGCTACAGTGGATTCGTCAAAAAATGTATCTTTCTTATTTGACATAACTTTTTTTTTCAAAGTTATAAATTCAAAATTAAATAACAAGCACAATTTATGGAGTTTTTTATGGAAAATTCAATTATCTTGCATCAATCAAGAAAATCGAGGCTTGTTTAATTTTATAAATAGAAAAAAGTACAACTCATTCTCGGATGAAGAATTGCTTCTTTTATACAAAAAAGAACAGTTAAATTATTGTATTGAAATTTTCTACACCCGCTACGGACATTTACTTCTAGCAATTGCTTTCAAATACCTGAAAAATAAAGAGGATGCAGAAGACGTAGTAATGAATTTATTTGAAAACCTTGGAAACAAATTAGTTAAGCACGAAATTCAAAACTTCAAATCCTGGCTGCATACCACCATTAAAAATGAATGTCTTATGCAGTTAAGAAAATCAAAAAGAATAAGTTCATCTGTGTCAATTGAGCAACTAGAAACTGCTTGTTTGGAAATAGATTCAGAGGATTTTCATATTGCTAGAGAGAAAATTATTAATGAATTAGAAATATCATTGACAGGACTTAAAACTGAACAGCAAAAATGCATTCAATTATTCTTCCTTGAAAATAAGTCCTATGTTGAAATTGCTGAAATATTAAATTTATCATTGAATGCTGTAAAAAGTGCTATTCAAAATGGAAAACGTATGCTTAAAGTAAAACTAGAAAATAATGGCTTTAAACTTAACGAAATATGAAACTTACACGTAAGGATATACAAACAGTTTTAGATTCGGATAACAATGAATTGAGAAAAGCTATCTTAGAAAGACCCATTGCGGATGACTTTGATAAAGACGTTATTGATGGTATTTGCAATTCAGATATTTTATCTACTGATTTTAAAAAACTTGATCAGAAATTTTATAAAACAAAATTCACACGTAATAAATGGTTTTTAGCTACGCTGATTATACTTACAGGAATTGCATGCATGTACTTTTTAACACCAACAAAAAATACCGAAAACAAATCTAAAATAGCAGATTCAAAAGTGTTGAATAAATCAGAAAAATCTATTAAGCAAACTTTGCCAGTCATGACCAAAAATGGGGATGATTTACAAAAATTGAGACTTTTAGAAAAAGAAAAAACCAGTCTAAACAAGAAAGACAATGCTAGTTTGATTCGCATTTCCAATAATAACCAAGTTAGCCAAAACATTAATAAACTTGATCAAGAATTGAACAAAATGTCACTTCTACAGCCCAAAATTTTGACTAAATTCAATACGAAAACAGTAATTGGAAAACAAGGTATAGAAGTATATATGATAGACTATAAAACACTGGATTACAGAGCCTATCGTAAAAAATCAACCAAACCGATCGATCCTTTATCATTAGCGAATGCAACCCCTGCCAATTCTGCTGAAAAGAACCAGATTTATTCAGAAAATCAAGAAGTTGAATATAACTATTTCAACTATTTACAAGAGACCATGAAGCTATTCTCTAAAAAAATGTATGGAATGGCATTGAGCAACTTTAATAATATTTTGAATAACTACCCGGATGATGTAAATGCCCTTTTTTACGGGGGTCTTTGTCATTTTGAACAGAATCAATTTAAAGAATCTATCGTATTTTTTGATCTTGCTCGAAAAAGTTCATTTATAAACTTTAGAGAAGAAAGCGAATGGTTTTTACTTTTATGTTTTATTGAATCGAATGATTTGAATAATGCTCGCTTACTGAGAAATGAAATTATTAATTCCAATGGATTTTATTCGAAAAAAGCAAAAGAAATAAAGCTTAACTAACGTAATGCCTATTGGTTTAAGAACAAATCTAAATGCATTGAATAGCGGAAATTCAATTCAAAACTCACTAAATATCAAATTAGTAATGCTATTCCGTTGATTCTAAAAACATCTTGTAGATCATTCCATCAGAAAGACCAATTTTAGGAACTCCGATTTTTTGCGATTTAATTTTTTCCATTATAAATATATAGATTTCAATAGCAGGAATTATTACATCTGCTCGGTCTGGTTTTAAATGGAATAAATCTATGCGATCTTCAATACTCAGTGGAGCTAAAGACTTATATAACTTTTTAATACTTTTGATTGAAACCTCTTCATCATCCTTACAACCCAGGATTTTATGGATTTTGTTGATATTACCACCGGTACCGAATAGTAAGATATTATCAGTTTGAGGAATATTTTCACTTAACCAATCTTGAATATTTTGCCAAACAGAATTATCTACTTTTTTCTTTAGCAATCGAATTGTTCCAACCTCAAAAGATTTTGAAGCTACTTTTCTGCCTGACTCAAAAAAACTGATCTCAGTGCTCCCTCCACCAACATCAATAACTATAAACGGATTTGTTTTATCAAAGTCAAGCACAAGAAAGGTCCCGAAAATCAAATCTGCTTCTTCTTGCCCCGTGATTACCTCTATTTCGATTCCGGTTTTGTCCTTCACTTTTTCAATAACTCGTTGAGCATTTACCGCTTCGCGCATTGCAGAGGTTGCTACGGCTCTTAATTTGTTCACCTCAAAAATCTTAGCTATTAACTTAAATGCTTTAATAGTATCAACCGTATTCTTAAATTTTTCTTTGGATAACTTTCCTATTTCAAAAACATCATCACCCAAACGTAATGGTATCCTTGTGTAGGATATTTTTTTCACATAGGTATGTTCCGAATTTGAACAAACCTCACCTATCAGCAATCTTGCTGCATTTGTACCTATATCTATCGCTCCAAATTTCATTTGTAAAAAAACAAAAGGTAAAATTAAAATAATGTATGTATCTATTTTATACTCTCAAAAACAGCTGACAAATATAAAAATTGAGATTGATTTCAAGCATGACTAAGTAAATTAATTAGATGTTAAATCGCTTAATACAGTCTTAAAAAAAATGCAATAGATATTTCACAAAGACAAAACAACCCATTGATATTGGGCAGGTTATTTTGTACAAAATTAAATTTATATGAAAAAAGTTGTTTTGTCCTTCATTTATCTTTCAATAGCATATGCTAGTTTTGCACAAAATACAATTGCTCTTTGGAATTATAATACAATAACTGGAGCACCAACTGCTCCATTGGCAGATGTTGGAACTGGCACTTCACAGGTCGTTGGTTCAATGGTCATAGCCACGGCTGCAACGGGAATGGACCCTATAATCAACAATGGATGTGGAACCCAAAATGGTACGAATCCTGGCGCGTGGGCATTTACAGCAAATCCTGGTTTAACGAACGAAAGCAGCGGTGTGCAATACAACGTGTCAACAGTTGGTTATCAGAATATCCTTTTCACATGGGATCAACGCTGGTCAAATACAGCTACCAATACAATTCGTGTTCAATATACATTAGACGGAATTGTATGGACAAATTTTACAATGACAAGTGCAAACACAACTTTTTGTAATGG
>JBIKQS010000122.1:0-6901 GCA_044349575.1 Crocinitomicaceae bacterium | reverse complement strand
GCCAAACAAAAGGTTTTTGAAACTGAACTGCAAAGAAAGCAACAAGAGTTTGAAGCATTTATTTCAAAAAATGAAGGGTTGATAAAACAGGGATTGCTATCTGAAAATGAACAAGTTGCTTTGTCTCAAAAAGCGCAAGGAATGCAAAAGCAAATTATGGATTATCAGCAAAATCAAGGTCAAGCTTTGGAGAAAGAAGCAGTTGACAAAATGACGGTAATTGGGAATAAAGTAGAGAAATTTGCCAAAGAATTTTCTCAAAAAAACAAGATTGATGTTTTATTAATTCATGGTAAAGGTGGTCAAATTGGGTATATAGATCCAACAATGGATGTAACAAAAGAGTTTGTGAATTACCTGAATGAGAAGCAGGCTGAAATCGCTAAAGAATTGAAATAAGATGTTGTTAGCTCAACAAAAACAAAAGGAAAATATCGCTGAATACATCATATACATGTATCAGATGGAAGATATTGTCCGGGCTTTTCAGTTTGATTTGGACAAACTTGTTCAGTTTATTATTCACCCTGCAGTAAAAAACGATCAAGAACTTGCTGAAAATAAAAAATGGTTTGAAGACCTAATTCATCAAATGAAAGCTCAGCGTTTAGAACAACAGGGCCATTTAGCAGATATTCAAGATGTTGTTATCGAGTTATCGTATTTACACAACACACTTTTGACGGTTTACAACGATGAAAAGTACAAAACACTTCATGAACAAGGCTCAGTTACTATTGAGGAATTCAAAGCAAAATCTAATCTAAAAGACAAAAACAATATTGAAATCATGTTACACGCCATGTACATGAAATTGTTGATGCGTTTGAAAAAGCAGGAAATTAGCTCAGAGACGGAAGATGCTTTTGATACTATGCGCATTCAATTGGCTTATTTGGTGAAAGCCTACCACGAAATGAAAAATGGAACGCTAAGTTATTTGCAGAATTAGATTAATTTCAACATATTTTTAGATCTTTTCCAACCTACATGAATTCGCAAACCTTTCCTTTTAGGCTACCTAATCAGCGTGATGTGTCCATGAAAAATTTCAGATTCACCACCAAAATAATTTGCGGTTAACTTGTAAAAGTAAACGCCATCATTTGCTTCAACGTCGTCAGATGTTTTACCATTCCAACCACCGTTTAAGTCTGCAAATTCATAGATTTTATTACCCCAACGGTTAAAAATCACACATTCTATCGATTCAACACAGATTGCATTTACTTTCCAGACATCATTGGTTTGGTCATCATTTGCGGTTAACACATTTGGTATTATAATGGAGGATTCACCCGCAGTCATTATAAGATTCTCAAGTTGATTATAGCTACATCCATTAGCGTCAACTACAGTTAAATCATAAATACCGACTCCCACATTTTGCAAAGGACTTAGAGCCTGAACACTTACTCCGTTTACCGTGTATAAATAAGGACTCGTACCACCAATTGTTCCGTTAATGACAAGTGCACCGTTATCTAACCCACAATTTGGATTTGTTAAACCAACTTGGATTAATGAAGGCCCTGCAAGTACCGGAACAGTAACAGATTCTTGGTAATAACAATTGTAATTATCTCTTATCAAAATATTAAAACTGCCTGCAGGCAAACTGTCAAATATTTGATTTGAAGAATATGCCCCACCATCAATTGAATATGTATATGGAGAAGTTCCACCAATAACAGAAAATATATCTATTTGTCCAGTATTTGAATTGCAATCAGTGGCTGAAATATTCGCTAAAAGGTCAGTAGGAGGGTATGTTGTTTCAATAATTATTGTAGTATCACCAGAACATACTCCATCAGTAAAAAAAACATAGTATGAACCTGCTTCTAAATTAAACGCGCTATCGCTAGTACTGATATTATTCTGCCAAGTATAAGTGTAATTTCCTAATGGAAAGACATCCAAGCCAATAGCTCCATTAAATTTTTCACAACTTGAATTATAAATAGTCGCAGTAGAGGTTAAACCCGAACTTGGCAAAATGGTTATTGTAGTATCGAAAGCACACGTATTATCTGAAATACTTACTTGATAAGCTCCTGGAGCAAGATTAGTAGCACTATTTGTTGTTGAAATATTTGGAGTCCACGTGTATGAAAAAACAGAACTATTTGGTGTGTTATCAACGATAATTAAACCGTTGTTTTCGCCACATGTTGTTTGATTAATTTGAAAAAAGGTTTCAAACGGCACAGGATTTTGCAAAACAATTGTTGTATCGAAGGTGCAGTTTAGTTGCGTAATAGTAATTTGATAGGACCCTTGGGGTAAGTTGCTTGCGCTATTGGAAGTGGAAACGTTCGGTAGCCAAGTATACGTATAGGATGCATCAAAAGGATCTATTGATATAGAACCATTTGATTGAAGACATCCCGGTTGTTGAACAGTAGTAGTTAAATCAAATGGATTTGTGATGATTTGGATTGTGTAAATTTCTTGACAGTTATTTGCATCGGTAACAGTAACATTATACGTTCCTTCACACAAGTTGGTAGCAGTTTGGGTTGTTTGATTTAAATCATCATCCCATTGATAGGTAAAGGGAGCTGTTCCTGAAGTTACATTCACCGTGCCTTGTCCATTGCAATACCCAATTAATGAGCCAGTTAAACAATTTAGTGCATCATTACAAACTGAATACGTGGGTTGTCCAATCCCTGCCCAACTTCCTCCATCAGGCATTCTGCGAATTGTTTGACCTAAATGCGTATTACCATCTGCGGGACTAGCATAAAATTTTAAATTAGTTGGAATATCATTGTAACTGAGTAAACTCGAACCGTTGGAACATCCTGGCAATGAAGAAATACAAGGTTGTCCAGCCAAAGAAGCCGTATTTCCCGGCCCCCATCTCACGGCATCTACAGGATTTCCATTGGCGTCATAAAAGGCAAACCATCCACCAGCATTTGGAAACCAGACTCTTGTGCCTGAACAACAAATTCCTAATTCGTTAACTTCACCGGGAACAATTACCTCAACAACGTTCCCTCCATTTTGTACAAGAAGATTGCTTGGAACCGGATCAACATTTATTCCCCTGACCATACAAAACCCATTTGGAGGAATAATTGTTCCTGTAGGCAATCTAAATCCACCAGAACCTTCAGCTGTAGAATTACCTAAATAATAACAAGAGATATCAACGCTATCACATAAATCAGGATTGTAAAGCTCTATCCATTCACCCCTTCCTCCAGCTGGCCCCGGTCCAGAAATAGAACCGTCGTTTACAGAAGGAGATATCATTAACTCATTGATAAGAATAGGAGGACCACTATAAAAACATGGTTCGCAAACGGAATTAGGAATCACAGAAACGTTTGCAACAAGCCCACATCCTTGACAGTCTTCAATTAAAACGATTGTAGTATCCACACTACAACCGGCAATATTTGTAATATTGATTTGATAACTTCCTGCAGCTAAATTAGTTGAGCTACTTACAGTGCCAGTTGTAGGGAAGGGCCAGGTGAAAAAATATGTGTCGTTTGGTGATGGATTAAAAGTTATAACCCCATCGCTATTCCCACATGTAGGTTGGGTTATAATAGCATTAAGTTGAAAAGAAGATGCTGCAGGATTACAAGCCCCGTTGCAAGCATTAATTGTAGGCGAAGCATTTGTACTCCAATTTACGCCCCCGTCTACAATGCGATGAATTACAGTACCTATGGAAGGAGATTGACCCGCATAAAATACAATGGGAGATGCTGCAGGTATTTGAGATGGTCCATTCAATGTGCTAACCGATGAACAGTTATTTCCTTGTGCAATAAATGTTGGAGCAACAGACATATCAGAATCTATCCCCCATTTGTTGGCTTCATTTGAATTTATTGTCCAATATACAGCATCAATTGCGTTACCCGTTGCATCCCATAGGATTAAATAACCATCTCCATTTGGAATATACCATCTATCAGCATCGGTATTTAAATTGACAGAAGCACATTCTGTAAAAAGATTAATCGTTGCACCTGAATTAGGCCCTCCAATCGATAAAAAACCGTTCCCAGGAATAATTGTGCCAGCTGGAAATCGAAATGTTCCATTAATACCTGTACCAAAGTTTGTATTGAAACCAATTAAATAACAGCTAATGTCAATTGCACATCCAGTAGGATTATATAACTCGATATATTCAGCCCCATAGGTTGCTTGAGAACACATTTTGAGAGATTGAAACTGGGAATTAGTTGAATTGGTTTGTGGATTAACCATAACCTCATTAATTACAATCTGCCCATTGTAAAAATGAACAAGAAGTAAAAATATAAATAGAGTAATAAATTTCATTATGTGCATTATGTTTTTAACTTAATCCTTTATTTTTTTCAGACTTCTTTTTTTAAAAAATTTTAGAAATGACAGGAATAAATATTCTGATATGGGTTCAAATAAATACAAATTTGCTATCAAATATATGAAATTATTTAATCTGTTTATTCAAATCAGTGAGACTTTTGGGATAAAATAGTCCTATTTGTACACTTTTTATTTTTCATTTCTTAAAATATATTCGTGAACAAGATCTGTTTTTTTTCTAAAATTATTCAAATCATTTTCCAAGTAAATATCGGGATAAATAGCCTCCTTTTCAATTGAAAATTGAGATTTCGTGTAGCTGCGCATTGTTGATGTAAGCACTTCAATATCCGTATTTTTTAGATAAAATGAAATGGGATTACCACAAGTGCCAGTCAAAGGCCCCATACAGGGTTCTCCTATAATTGTCCCTCTTTTTATTTGCCGAAACCAAGAGGCGCAGTCTACGCTAGCAGATATAGAGGTTCCATTTATTGCTAAATAGCACTTTCCTAAGTATTTCTTATCCAAGAACTTATCTCTAGTCATATAAGGTTCACTTATTGTATCTAAAGACCCAAAAGGGAGTCTGTAGAATCGGTAGTTGTTTTTTGCCTCCTGACTTTGTGTAATTGTTTTCTGAAATAACAATACAAGCTTAATCCATGGATTATTTGATGTTGCAAAGCGATCAAATTTACTTCGTTTAGCAATAAAAGTTTTCATTCGTGGAGCTTTTGAAGAATCAATGTAATTAAAAAGATAATTCACACAACTAAAATAACCACCACTGTTTGAACGAATATCGATAAGTAATTTTGATATAGTTAATTTAGAAATTGTATCAAAAAAATGATCGATAGCTTGTGTATATTGTTTTTGATTGTTAGGATAAAAACTGTTAATTTTTAAAATCGCCCATTTATTTGAGGTATCTATCGTGTGTTCAACTTCTTTGTCGGGTATATTTAAAAATTTATTAATATTCATTCTAGACCTATTAAAATTAATGGTTTCAACAAAGGTGTAAAGGGTATCTCCGTTTAGATTTATATGTTTAATTGGAACCTTGTTAGGCTTTTTAGCTGTTGCATAGAGAAGATTGTACAAAACATGAATCTGTTCAGTGGCGTATTCTTCTCTCGCACTGTAAGAATTTCCTTCCTGTAGGGAAAATTCATAGGCTTGTTTGTATAATGTATCAACGGAAACTGAATTTATTTCTAGAATTTCGTTTCCAAAAGGAACACTATTCATAGGAAAATAGGATGCATAGAACTTTTTATCAATTTGAGTCACATTGAAATGTAACCAAGAGTTTCCACCCCTTTTCTTGTACAATAGGTCCATTAAACTAATGCCAACATGTGAGTCTTTTAATTGATTTAGCCATGTGGATGTTTTTAAGGTGAAATCATACAAGGTACGAGGCTCCTCAAAGTAATTCATTAGACTTAGAAAAGTAGAATCCCATGTTGTTTTGCCAACATATACAAAGGGATTTGGGTGCGATTGTAATATGGTTTTTCTTATCTGAGATAGATCTTCTTGTAATTCTTTACCTTCAATTTCCTCTAAAAGAAAGTCGTTGTCTTCTTGAGCAATTACAAGTTGTCCTTTGAAAATTAAGCAAAATGAAATGATGAAAAGAAATTTCATGTCTGCTTTGATGAATTAACCCACAAAAACTTCTTGTAAAATCATGGGATGCTTAGATCCAAATTCATGTTGACACCAAGTTTTAAAACGATTCAATTCTTCGCCATCACGAATCCATTTCAAAGATTTGACTAATTCTTTTTTAAAGAGTTGTGGATCAAATGATACTTTTTGAAGTATTTTTTTTGCTAATTCCAGCATGATTTCAATAATTAGAAACCTAATATACGGAAATATCTATTGATTTGTATAGATGTTGAAAACTTTACTTCTAGGTATATCCTTTATCCTTAGCCCAACTGCTTAATTGAGCGGCATTTGGCATATCTAGTTTTTTCAAAATGTTGTGACGATGAGTTTCTACTGTTCTATGTGATATAAAAAGTTTATCGGCAATTTCTTTCGAAGTAAGTCCTTGAGAAATTAATTTAACGATCTCAATTTCTTTCATCGTTAACTCTTTTTTAGATTCTGAAGAGTCAACATTAAGTAGGGAAGTAAAGTAGCGATCTTTTATATCTGATCCAATATAAACGGTGCCGTTATATACCGAATGAATAGCTTCAATTAATTCAGTTTTTGATGTGTTTTTGGTTAAATAACCTTTTGCACCAATAGACAGGAATTTTTTAACATATGTAATATCGTCGTGTAATGACAAGCCAATTACTCTTGTTTTAGGCATGCTGTCGTTAATTTTAACCGTCGCATCAAAACCACTTCCTGTTCCCAAGTTGATGTCCATTAAAACGATATCGGGTTTATGGGCATGAGTCATGGAGAAAGCATCCTCAGCATTATCAGCTGTTCCTACTACCCAAATATTAGGAGCGTCTTTTAGTAAAGAAGTCCATGCTTCGCTGATAAGTTTATGATCATCAACGATTAAAACTTTGATTGTAGATTCCATAATTGA
>JBIKQS010000121.1:0-6917 GCA_044349575.1 Crocinitomicaceae bacterium | reverse complement strand
AAAAATGATTGAGGGTTTAGAGCAAATTTTCTTGAATGAAAAACCGGATGCCGTTTTGGTTTATGGTGATACTAACTCAACCATTGCTGGTTCATTGGCGGCTGCAAAAATCCATATTCCGGTTATACATGTTGAGGCAGGTTTGCGAAGTTTTTATAAGGCAATGCCAGAAGAGCTCAATCGCATTTCATGTGATCACATGTCAACTTTGTTGTTTACGCCAACGGCAACAGGGCTTCAGAATTTGCAAAATGAAGGGTTTTCAATGACGAATACCACAAGAGCAACGATTGATCATCCGGCTGTATACCATTGCGGAGATGTAATGTATGACAACTCTTTGTTTTTTTCAGATTTAAGTGATACTACATCTAAAATTTGTTCAACAAACGAATTGGAGCCGAATGGATTTATTTTGTGCACCATACATAGAGATTCAAATACGGACAATCCTCAAAATTTAGAAAATATTTTTTCAGGACTTCTACAATTGGTTGAATTGACAAAATTGAAATTGGTATTACCACTTCATCCTCGAACTAAGTCTAAATTAGAGGAGAATTTATCAAAAGAACTGTTTAATCAAATTAAAAATTCACCTGATATTTTAATTCTACCTCCCGTTGGATTCCTTGATATTATAGCGCTTCAAAAAAATGCTAAATTGATAGTTACCGATAGTGGGGGATTACAAAAAGAAGCGTTTTTCTTTAAAAAACCTTGTCTAATTCTACGAGATCAAACAGAATGGATTGAAATTGTAGAAAATGGAAATGCAAAACTAGTTGGTGCAAAAACGGAACAAATTGTTGTTAATGGTCGTAAGTTAATTGAGGAGCGTTATCTTACCTATCCTTCTTTTTATGGAGATGGTAACGCAGCACTTTTTATTGCTGAAAAAATTATCGAACACATTGGATGATATTAATTTACGTTGAGGAAATATCGGAACGACTCTTATATACCTTTGATTTTATTTTCAAAGAGAGGAGAATCGAATACCGTATTACCAACGATCAGCATTTTATAGAAACTTCTTCACTTCCTAAATTTAACTACTCTAACGTTGAAATAGATTATGTTTTATACGTTCGACCATCCTCCTTATTATTCGATGAAAATATAGGAGTTTATGGCATTGATAAAGGTAATTTTGAGGGCGAAGAGTGTTTGACATTTAACAATAAGGTAGATCCAATTGCCAGTATTTTTTACATTCTTTCTCGCATGGAGGAATACAGTTCAATGTACGTTGATCAGCACGGCAGGTTTGAATCTAAAAATAGTGTTTTGCATAGATTCAATTGGTTAGAAAAAGTAGTTTGCGATAGATGGGCTGAGGCTCTTATTCGATATTTACTCAGAAACAATGTTGAAGTAGGTTTACCAAAGCAAATACCCTGTAAGATAAACCCCACCTTTGATATAGATGAGGCTTACGCATTTAAGTTAAAAAGTCCACTAAGAACGTGGCTTTCAACCACCAAAGATATTCTTACTGGAAAAAAAGATCGATTAATAGAGCGTCAAAGAGTGCTAATTGGTAAGCGCAAGGACCCTTACGATACGTATGATTACATTCAATCTATTTCAGAGCGAGGTTTTCAAGTAAATATGTTTTGGTTATTGGGAGATTATACAAAGTTTGATAAAAATGTATCCCACCGAAATTCAAAGCATCGACAATTAATTAAGGAAATGAGTAAATCCACTTCCATTGGGTTACATCCTAGTTATAAATCCAATTCGTATGAATTTTATTTATTGAATGAAAAAGATCGGATAGAATCCATCTTGAATCAAACTGTTGAAAATTCAAGACAGCATTATTTGAAACTAAATATTCCCTCTACTTACCAGATTTTGTATTCTATGGGTTTTAAACATGATTATTCATTAGGATATGCTGAGACTGTTGGATTTAGAGCTGGAACAGCACGGCCATTTCGTTGGTTTGATTTATCAAAAAATGAAATGACATCATTTGTTATTCATCCTTTTGCCTACATGGATGGAACCTTAAATGAATATATGAAGTTATCCGTTGATGAGGCGAAAGATAAAATCACAGAATTATACCAGGAAGTGAGGGAATTCGGAGGTGACTTTTCATTTATCTGGCACAATTCAACAATTGGTCAAAACGGAATTTATCGCGGTTGGAAGGAGGTATTGGAGTTTACCTTAAATTTGGAGAATAATGAATAGAAATATCACTCTTTTTGCTATTTTTTTTATTGGATCAGCAATTTTACTCGGGGCTTTTGGTGCGCATGCACTGAAATCTATTTTGACGGTTGAAAAATTAGCGAGTTTTGAAACAGGAGTTAGATACCAAATGTATAATGGATTGGCATTACTGATTATTGGTTTCTGCGCAAAAACAATTTCACCAACCAAAGTTTTTTTCGCTCTCAATATTCTTGGAACATTTCTCTTTTCTTTTTCTATTTATTTATTGTGCCTTAATCAGTTTATTCCAATTCCTAAATTGGTATTGGTTCCACTTACACCAATCGGTGGAGGTTTATTGATAGTATCGTGGTTGATTTTGTTCGTATCAATATGGAAACAAAAGCAATGAAAATCACTTTTTTAGGTACAGGAACTTCCCAAGGTGTACCCGTAATTGCATGTAATTGTAAGGTTTGCTCAAGTCTTGACGAAAAGGACAAACGGTTTCGAAGTTCTGTTTTGATAGAAATAAATGAAAAATCATTAGTCATTGACACAGGCCCTGATTTTAGAAGTCAAATGTTGGCAAATAAAGTACAAAGATTGGATGCTGTTTTATTTACACACGAACACAAGGATCACGTTGCCGGTTTGGATGATATACGTCCATTTAACTTTAAACAACAAGCTCCGATTTCTGTATATGCTTCCGAAAGAGTTGAACAAGCAATCAGAAGAGAATTTCATTATATTTTTGCTGAAAAAAAGTATCCAGGAATTCCAGAGATTGGTTTACATCGAATTGATTTAAACCCCTTTGTTGTTTGTGAAGATATTCAAGTTATTCCTATCGAAGTGAAGCATTATTTAATGCCAGTACTGGGGTTTAGGATAGGGAATTTCACCTATATTACAGATGCTAAAACCATTGATAAAGAGGAGGTTGAAAAGATAAAAGGTACGGATGTTTTAGTGATAAATGCTTTGCGTATAGAAAGTCACCCAGCTCATTTTAATTTAGATGAAGCGCTTCAATTTATTGAATTAATAAAACCCAAGAAAGCGTACTTAACACATATATCTCATTTATTTGGTAGTCACAGCGAAATAGAACAATTGCTTCCTGAAAATGTATATGTATCATATGACGGGTTGCAAATTGATGTTTAACTTTACGTAAAACCTGTAATTTTGCAAAAATAGATTCTATTGCATTTATATTTGTATCGTGGAAAAAGATAAATTTATTGACATACGAAAATTAATCAAAAGCAAAAATCCAAAGCTTTTGAAATGGCTACCTGAGTTTGTGGTTCGATATTTTGAGCGCATTCTACATCAGGATGAGATTAATCAATTTATAATTGACCACAAAGACTACTATGACATTGAATTTTGTCACGCAATTATGAGGTATTTCAATATAAATGTTGTCATAGAAGGAGCTGAAAAGATTCCTGCAAATGAACGTATTGTAATTGTGATGAATCATCCTTTGGGGGGAATGGATGCCATGGCTTTTATTTCAGGAGTAGCGCACATTCGCAAGGATTATAAGTTTATTGTAAATGATTTATTGCTCAACTTGAAAAATTTACAGGGATTATTTCTTGGAGTAAATAAATTTGGAAAAAACGATGGTTCTACTCGAAATAAAATTGATAATTTGTTTGAGTCTGATGATACCGTTTGTATTTTTCCTGCAGGTAAAGTTAGCCGGAGGATAAAAGGAAAAATAGCTGATTTAGAGTGGAAAAAAACATTCGTTACACTTAGTAGAAAATACAACCGTAAAATTGTTCCGATATACATTGATGGAGAATTAAGTAATTTTTTCTATCGTTTATTTGAACTTCGTCAAAAGGTGGGCATTAAAACAAATGTTGAAATGATGTATTTAGCGGATGAAATGTTCAAACAGAAAAATAAAACGATTCGGTTTACTGTGAGAGACTGTATTGATATGGAGAATTTTCATCCAGGTGAAAATGACAGAGAGGTATCAGATAGAATTAGAAACATGTTGTACGAAATCCAAAGCAAGTAAAAAATCATGAAACCAATTATAGATCCAGTAGATAAGGAAATTCTTAAAAAGGAACTCAATCAAGATCGATTTGTAAGAATTACGCGAAAGGGGGGGAATGAAATTTATGTTGTTAACCAGAAGAATTCACCTCATGTTTTGCAAGAAATTGGTCGGTTAAGAGAAATAACTTTCCGAGAGTCCGGAGGTGGAACAGGTGAGAGTATTGATTTAGATGAGCATGATGTGAATGATTATTGTTATGAACAGCTCATTGTATGGTCACCAGAAGATCAAGAAATTATTGGCGGATATCGATTTATTCGTTGTGAAAAAGCCATTGACGATTCAGGGAAAATTCATCTTTCAACCTCACATTATTTTGAATTTAGTTCACATTTTGTATTTGATTATCTTCCTTATACCATTGAATTAGGTAGAAGTTGGATTCAGCCTAATTTTCAGGCAACTACAAATCCTAAAAAGGGCTTATTTGCATTGGATAATATTTGGGATGGACTAGGAGCAATTGTCGTGTTAAATCCAGATATTCGCTATTTCTTCGGTAAAGTAACTATGTATCCCACATATAATATAGAATGCAGAGATTTCCTTTTGCATTTTATGCATCATTATTTTCCGGATAGAGAGCATCTTATGAAACCCTTTAATCCTTTGATTCAAAATTATGATCGTGTAAAATTTGATAATGAATTAGAAGGATTAGATTTTAAGGATGGTATTAAAATTTTGAATACCTATGTTCGTGAAAATGGTGAATTTATTCCACCTTTGGTCAATATTTATATGCATCTTTCACCAACCATGAAAACTTTCGGAACAGCGGTTAATCCTGATTTTGGAAATGTAGAGGAGACTGGTATTTTAATAACTATTGATGATATCTTTGAAGAGAAAAAGGAACGTCACATGGTCTATTAAACAAAAAAAGCTGTGAAATCAATCACAGCCTTTAAAATAAGTTATTTTAGTAGGGGCTAATTTGTTCGATGTATCTTTTAGAAAGCTACTATTTTCCAACTGTCATCTACCAATTCAAGTTTAATTTCTTCATCTCTTTTAGAGAATTTTACGGTTACCATTGCAATGTTTCCTTCAATTTTTTCATCAAGAACTTGAGCATCTAAACAGAACTCTTTAAACTCTTTCAGATCTTTTTCTTTCATTTCTTTTTTTACGATCATTTGAAATTCCTTTTCACAATTAGTTGAAAAACATTTACTTAGACCTTCTGAATCTTGCGCTTGACTTGCACGTATAAATGATTCAACAGCTTTAGAAGGAGAACTTAAATCAATAGAAATAGAAGATGTATCAGATTTATTTTCTGTTTCTTTCTCCTCTTGTTTAGGTGTTTCTGAATTACTTGTGCCAACATTACTAGATGCTTTTTCACCACCACACGAAACAAGAGAAGTACCGAGTAAAAGTAAAACAGCACTAATTTTTAAGATTTTCATACTTTTGTTTTTTATATTATATTCAAATATAGGGATAAATTTGAACAAGTAAGGTTTTGTAAACAACCGATTTAAATGTATATTTGGTTAAATTTAAATACATGAAAAAAATATTTTTACCAGCTTTTATTATTCTACTTTTTGGTTTTGAACTAAACGCTCAAACTACATCACAGTCATTAACGCAAGAATTTGCGCAGGAAAGTGCAACGATTATTTGCAATTGTATTAATAATACATTTTCCAGTTTTGAGGAAATGGCAGATGAAACAGGTGAAAAATGGGCTGAAGTAGAAACGTGTATGGGGGCATCTGAAGAAGCCTTAGATCTTAAATACAGTGCTTTAGAAAATGACCCAAATTTTTCTGATGAAATATTTAACCAACTAATGCTTGAAACACTTGGTCAAATGGAAGGTTGCGAATTAGCTTATACCGTGATGCAGTTGGGAATGAGTGAATCAACAAATACTGAAGATTCTGGCGAGCATAAAAAGTAACTAGTTATAGTTTTTTTGGCTGGTGATTATAACGCACCTTCTTTCAATGAATATGGTGATAGATAGGTTTCTTTAATACCAAGTTTATCAATTACCCATTTGGTTTTTACAGCAGCATAAGGAGCCATCTTTTTTCGGATAGGTACAATCCAAGGATTCATATCTCGCTCAGCTTGTGTGGAATAGATTAAACGATCTAATTCAGCATAGAAATTAGTGAATGGTAATTCAATAGCGGCATCCAATGAAGGAATGGTAGTGTTGTGTATTAACTCATAAAACGTTTCAAAACTACCAGAAGCACCAATCAAACGAGAAACGTTGAGATTATCGAAAAATCCAGCTGCTTGTTCCTCGAGCCATTGATTTAATTCTTCAACTTGCTCCGGACGCATGGGATCGTCACATGTATAAAGTTGTAGCATGCGAGAAACACCAATATTCAAACTGATTTTTTGTTGTATACCACTTGAATCTACTAAAATAAATTCGGTGCTTCCACCTCCAATATCCATAATCAGTGATGGTATGGTAAAATCAATTGTTTTTTGAACACCTTTGTAAATGAAATCAGCTTCTTCATCTCCTGATATGACAAGAATTTCTATACCAACTTCTTTTTTTATTCTAGTTACAAAATCTAGCTGATTTTTTGCATCACGGATAGCACTTGTTCCAATTGCTTGAATTTCAGATACTCCAAACTTTTCAGAAATAGATTTAAAATGCTTGAGT
>JBIKQS010000120.1:0-6955 GCA_044349575.1 Crocinitomicaceae bacterium | reverse complement strand
TAAACTATGTTTATTGTCATGTTTATCCGTATATTTCAAATAAGGATCAATAAATAAGCGATGACCTAAATTATACGTTAATGTTGATTCAGCATTGGATGTATCTGTTCCACCACTTGGTGTATAACCTAATGTGTCGCTTTGCCAAATTAAAAAGTTACCCGTTTTTTGAACTTGGTAGTTATAGCCGATACCCATTTTAGTTCTTTTCCAGGATTCCGGACGAAAATATACGGTGCCACTAACTCGACCTCTCATTTCACCTTCACCGTCTCTGTATCCATCACTTCTAAATAGCGTTGAAGAAATAGTATAGCCTGCTTTACGAAACATTTGTCCTCGGTAGAATTCTATTTGCTGGGTCATGGGATTGAACTTCTGAGAGGGATGATTTTTACCCCACCATCTCAATGATTCGCGTCTTGGATTATCATAAATCCCAGTTTGAATTTTTAATTTCATTTCCGGATCTGATTTTGGTTCTTTTTCTGATAGTGAAATCACCCCATTTAATGCCCCACTACCGTAAAGCACTGAAGACGCACCTTTCATTACTTCTACTTGATCAGCTTGCTCCATTGGGATCGCATTCCATTGTGTATCGCCTGCGTAACCGGAAAGTAATGGCATTCCATTCCACAATAATAAAACTCTACTACCTGTCCCATACGCAAATCCTGATCCTCCGCGAATACTTACCTGACCATCCATGGTAAAAACGCCAGGTGTTTGATCAACAGCTTGTTCCAGGTCAGTAATTCCTTTGTTGTCGATAAGTTGAGGTTTAATGATTTCCATAGATATGGGAACTTCCTCAACAGCTTGTTTTCTTTTTCCCGCTGAAATTACCACTGTTTGGAAATTAGTAACGGGTTCACTCATCACAATTTTAATTTCACCAGGACCGTTAACAACAGTTGTATCATTCATAAATTGAATAATAGAACTTACAATTGTTACGGGATAACTTTTAGGGTTAAATGAGAATTCACCTTCACCATTTGACTTGAACATTGTACCATCTGAAACAGATATTTTTACTCCTGGTATAGGATCCTTTGTTTTAGAATCAATTATCTTTCCTGTTACTTGTGAAAATAAGGGAAATGAAAAAGCACAAAGTGCAAAAACAAGTATACGATTTATCATGAGTTAATTTTAGCAAGCCAATATTAACAAATTTTTACAACTTATTCCGATTTATTATCAAAATTGACAGATAAAAATTTTCAACAAGGCAGGTAAATAGCAAATTGTAAAGATTGTAAAATGCTGATTAGGAGAATTTTATTTCCAAACCCCCATTTCACAAAACTTATCGATGCGATCATTGATACGTTGTTCCGGTGAAACATCGTCCAATTCTTTCAGGTATTTTTTAATGGATTTCCTAACGATATCAAACATTTCATCTTGTTGACGATGAGCTCCACCCAGAGGTTCTTTGATTACGTCATCAACTAACTTCAATTTTTTCATATCAGTTGATGTCAATTTAAGCGCATCTGCCGCTTTTTCTTTGTATTCCCAAGACCGCCAAAGTATTGAAGAACATGATTCAGGTGAAATCACGGAGTACCACGTATTTTCAAGCATCACAACCTTGTCGCCTACACCGATTCCTAATGCACCACCTGATGCTCCCTCTCCAATTATGATACAAATAACTGGAACTTTCAAGCGCATCATTTCATAGATATTTCGAGCAATTGCTTCACCTTGACCTCTTTCTTCCGCTTCAAGACCTGGAAATGCTCCCGGAGTATCAATAAATGTAACAATTGGTTTGTTGAATTTCTCAGCTAACTTCATCAAGCGTAGTGCTTTTCTGTATCCTTCAGGATTTGCCATTCCAAAGTTACGGTATTGACGCATTTTGGTATTGATACCTTTTTGCTGTCCGATAAACATTACTGAGCGACCATCCAAAAGTCCAAATCCACCCACCATTGCCTTGTCATCTTTAACACTTCTGTCGCCATGAAGCTCTTGAAATGTACCTTTGCTTAATGCTTGAATGTAAGCCAAGGTGTAGGGTCTGTCGGGATGTCTTGATAGTTGCACACGTTGCCAAGGAGTAAGATTTTCTAAAATCTCTTTGGTTTTATCCTCTAGTTTTCGTGTGAATTCGTTTATTTTATCGGTCATTTCAACACCGGTATTCTCTCCTAATTCTTTAGCCTGTTCAATCTTTTCCTCAAGTTCTTTGATTGGCTCTTCGAAATCTAAATATGTCTTCATACGAATGAATTTATTTCGACAAAATTAGTAATAATGCTGTGTTATTGTACTTTTGTTTTATGATAATCTTTCCACAGGCAAAAATAAATTTAGGATTACATGTTTTGAAAAAACGCGAGGATTCCTATCACGAGGTAGATACGTGTATGTATTCTATTCCACTTTTTGATATTTTGGAGATTTTACCTGCTGATCAATTTAGTTTTAAGCAAACAGGTTTGGCGGTTGATGGTGATGTTGAATCAAATTTGTGTGTTAAAGCATTTCGACTTATTCAAAAAGAATTTGGCATTCCTACTATTTACATGCATTTAAGAAAACAAATCCCGATGGGGGCGGGTTTAGGTGGTGGTTCATCTGATGCTGCACATGTGATAAATGCATTGAATGAGCTTTTTTCTTTACAACTCTCAATCTTAAAACGAGAAGAACTAGCTTCCCAGCTTGGTAGTGATTGCCCTTTTTTTATTGAAGGTACACCAAAGATAGCCACTGGAAGAGGGGAGATTCTTGAAGGAATTTCGGTTGATTTAAAAGGAAAGTATTTGCAGTTGATTTATCCGGACATTCATGTTGGAACGGCAGAGGCGTATTCGGGTGTTGATTTCTACACGGGAACAAGATCAGTTTCTGACATAGTATCAGCTCCAATTAGCGAGTGGCAAGGTTATTTGGAGAACAGCTTTGAAAAATCGATTTTCAAAAAACATCCTATTATGCTATCTATCAAGGAGACTTTAATCCAAAACGGGGCTACTTACGCGGCAATGTCGGGCAGTGGTTCAACGCTTTTTGGGATTTTTGAAAGCGAACAACAAAAACTTGATTTGCCGATATCGAATCAACAATTTTGTATAGAACTATAGAAAATTGAAAAATTGGCATTCATTTGAGAATTAATTTCATATATTTGCACTCCAATTTTGAAAAAAGATTCAAAATTAAATTAAAAAATTTGGCGATATATCTCTCCCGATGCTTATCGGGATGGTTAGAGCGAATAAATGGCGAGATAGCTCTCCCGATAGTTATCGGGATGGTTAGAGCGAATAAATGGCGAGATAGCTCTCCCGATGGTTATCGGGATGGTTAGAGCGAATAAATGGCGAGATAGCTCTCCCGATAGTTATCGGGATGGTTAGAGCGAATAAATGGCGAGATAGCTCAGTTGGTTAGAGCGTAGGATTCATAACCCTAAGGTCCCGAGTTCAACTCTCGGTCTCGCTACAGAAAACCCCAACTTTTGTTGGGGTTTTGTTTTTTAGAGATGTTTTACACGTATATATTGTATTCCAAGAAACTCAATTCTTTTTATAAAGGAGAGACTGGTAATATTACAGATCGAATAAATAGACATAATAGCGGATATGAAAAAGCAACCCAATTAGGTGTTCCGTGGAAACTTGTCTGGAAAGGTGAGAAACCCACAAAATCTGAAGCGAAAATACTAGAAAGCAAACTCAAGAATTTATCAGTTAAAAGAACCATTGAATTTATTTTGAAATACAATGAAGGTGTCCCGAGCTCTGACGAACTTTTGCTTATTCAAAAGTTGTCAGAATGCTGACTTATGCGTCAGCATTCAACTCTCGGTCTCCCGGACGCTCATTTCAATCGGTCAGGGCATGCGCTACAGAAAACCCCTACTTTTGTTGGGGTTTTGTTTTTTAGAGATGTTTTACACGTATATATTATATTCCAAGAAACTCAATTCTTTTTTTATTTCTTCTTCACCTTCTTCACCACTGCAAACAACCCAGCAGTATACTTCTCATACAACTCAAACAAAAACTCCATACGGTTTGCATCTGAGGTAAAAGGTTGAGGACGATAGGCAAGATCAACAGCCTTATCCAATTCGTTGTGTGCTTTAACTAAAGTTGGCGGCATAGTCAACGGATCGTATAGATCTGCCAAGGAACTATTCGGGAATTCTGCACGCACATCTAAGACCTTTTGAGCTGCCTTTTCAATTGCTTCTTTTTGCTTAGCTGATGGAGCTTCTGGCCAAGGAAAATTATTATAAACATTATCTTTCGTGAACCTCCAATCACTTTTTAATCTACCTGCTACAGAGCGAATCCAAACCATCATCATATCTGATATCATCACACCGAATGAGTACAGACTGGCATTCGGTATAATATTAACTAGATTTGAGGCAACAATATCTTTGGAGAAAATGGCAATGGGAATATATTTTCTGTTTTCTGAGGAAACAACAGGTGCAATTAAATAATCAATAACTGGCTGCCTAATTTCACCAAAGAGCATTGGGCTATCTGCGAGTTTTCTTGTAGCCTCCCGAGTACTCTTTTTTCTAAAATCTTTCACTTTTTCGATTCGATCAAGAATCTCAGGCATTTTTTTCAATTCAGAAGGATCTACATTTTTTAACCAAAGACAAAAACGTTCCTTATTATTTAAATACTCGTACGCTCCTACAAACTTTCTGATAAATTTCTCACTTTCAGGCCTTTTGGCTAGTAGTTCTAATTTCTCTTCAGTTGATAAAAGTAAGTGCCCTTCGTCGTTTGGCATGCTGCCATTCATCATTTCTTGTACATTACAAATTGGAATTTTACGAGATTGAAGTACTATATCGCTTGCCTCGATTAAGTAAGGATTAATATTCTTCACTTTT
Source organism: Crocinitomicaceae bacterium (assembly GCA_044349575.1). Lineage (GTDB taxonomy): Bacteria > Bacteroidota > Bacteroidia > Flavobacteriales_D > Crocinitomicaceae > UBA952. The sequence goes on along the minus strand of JBIKQS010000120.1, from coordinate 2,070 downwards.
TTTTCTACTGGTTGTGCTTTTAGATTTTCATATTCAAAAATTGTTTTATTATTGACGTCAAATGAAGCAAATCCTATAATAACGACATGTACGGCAGCATTACCTCTTGCCTCATTGTTCCAACTAAAGGTTCTGTGTGTAAAATGAATTTTTATGTGATATTTATTGAACAGCAAGCCCCATAAAGTTCCAGGCTGTTCACCTTGAGCAATTGAATTTGTTGAAACAAATGCAACTTTTATTCTTGTTCCCTGAATTAATTTTGCAGCGTTAAGATACCATGCAGAAACGTAATCTAAATTACCGTATCCTTTCACCCCCAGAAATACGTGCTCCATATCAGATTTTTGAGAAGAATTTTGATTTGCTTTTCCGAGAAACGGTGGATTTCCAATTATGTATTGTAATTCATCTTTGGAAATAACATTTTCCCATTCGATCCTCAGTGCATTCGCATGAACAATATTTGCAGATTTCGTTAATGGTAGTCGCGCAAAGTACTGCCCAAACTCCATGCTCATTTTCAGGTTCATCTGGTGATCCATCAACCACATGGCAACCTCTGCAATTCGTGCCGGGAACTCTTCGTATTCTATTCCCGCCATCATATCCACGTTGAGCAAAGCAACATCTTCCAATTCCACTACCACACGGTCGGTTCCAAAACGCTGCTGCAAAATGGCTAATTCTAATAAACGCAACTCACGATAAGTAATCACTATGAAATTCCCACATCCACAGGCAGGATCAAGAAACTTCATTTTACTCAAGCTCAGATGAAATTCATTCAACTTGGCTTTATTGGTTCTGATACTTTCAAACTCCGCCCACAATTCGTTTAGGAAAAGTGGTTTGATTAGTTTGAGAATGTTTTTTTCGCTCGTGTAATGTGCTCCTAGGTTCCGTCTTTCCTTCGGGTCCATAACACTCTGAAACATCGATCCAAAAATCGCAGGGGAGATTTTGCTCCAATCTAAATAGCAGCATTCCAACAAGGTTTGACGCATCTTAGAATCAAAGTGAGCCATGGGTAAGATTTCTTGAAACAATTTACCACCCACATACGTGAAGTCATTTAACTGTTCATCCAAATTTTTGAAACGTTTATCCAACGGGGTATTGAGTACTTGAAAGATTTCTTGAATTTTAGCTGCCAAATCACTTCCATCCTCGCTGGTTCGTTCATCAATGAAATCCTGAAATTGTTGTTTAGAAAAAATACTCGTGTCTTCGGCAAAAAGGCAAAAAAGTAAACGAACCAAATACACTTCCAATTGATGTCCTTCGTATCCAATCTCTTTGAGTCGATCGTGTAATTTACCCATCAACTCGGCTGCTTTCACATTCACTGGATCTTCTTCGCGGTATACTTTCTTTTGATACCCTGCAATGAATCCAAAAAGCTCCACATGGTTAACCAATTCAGCTAACTTGAACTCAACAAATTCGTCGTGATTGTTTTCCTCAAGATCATACAAACGGAACGTTTCAAAATCACAAACCAACACATATTTAGGAATGTCGAGTGGCTTTAACCCATGAATATATCCTTTTGCTTGTCCGTATGCCTTGGTAAGATCTTTTCCTTTGCTTTTCATTTCAATAAGCAACCAACCTTTCCACAGCATGTCGATGTAACCGTCGCTATCACCTAATTTTTTAACCTTATGTTCAAAGGCTGCTACTTTACGCTGGTTCAAACCAAAGACATTAAAGAAATCGACTAAGAAAGGTTTGGCATCTGCTTCTTCACTAAATGTTCCTTCCCAATCTTTGGAAAAGGCTACTGCTCTGTCTTTAATTTCATTCCAACTTAGTGGCATACTGTGTTTCTATTTGGATATAAAGGTAAAAATTAAACAAGATTAATGTAGAATATGTGAATACTTTGTTGTTTTGTATTCGTTAATTTGGTGATTAATTCGTTAAATCGGTTTCCAGTTTAATAAACCCCGCTCTCCCGAAATTGCCTATCTACTTCTAACCAGTCTACCATCAATAAATGACAGCCAACACAAGGTCGCAGTGGAATATTTTCAGTATCGTCGTCGATGAAAAGAATTTGAGATT
>JBIKQS010000119.1:0-6964 GCA_044349575.1 Crocinitomicaceae bacterium | reverse complement strand
GTTGTTACAACACCAACGACTGCTGTATCACTACAAAAAGGGCCTTGCTGAACAATTAACTGAATTACATACGCTTGATTCATAGTAGAATCCGTAAAGGTATGCGTGAAATCAGATAAATCAGAGGTAGCGTTGGTTGTTCCATCACCTAAGTCCCACAAATAATTAGTGCCATTTTGACTGGTATTGGTAATTGTCACGTCCAAAGGAGAGCAACCAGACAGGGAAGAAACTGTAAAAGATGCAACAGGTGGTTGTAATAATTCAACAAATACGCTATCATTAACCGAACAAACTAAGTCTGTAACTGTAAAATAATACCATCCAGATGGAATATCTTCCCATACCGATGCATTAATAAAGTTGGTATTATTTGCACCAGGACCTGTCCAATTGTATGCAGGTATTCCTGTTGTTCCCGTTGCCAATCCCCAGACTACTCCGGTTGGTTGACAACTTGAAGGTACAGTACCCATAGTGTCAATAGCCAGTGTTTGGTTCATAGTGATTGTCACTGTATCTGTATTTGAGAAGTTACATTGATCTGTTGCGGTTACCAAATAAGAAATTGACCCATTTTGAGAAATTGACCCATTAATAGTATCTCCTGTTCCCGCAGGAGCACCTCCAATATCTGTCCATTCATACACGTAGGGGGCATAACCGCCAGAAGCTGATGCAAATAGAGGAATACTATCTGTGGCACATAAAACTAGAGGATCATTTTCTAAAATATTAATTATAGGTCCTTCACCAATAAAAATAGTTCCTTGTGAGAAAATTGTATCATTACATGGGTTAATAAGCTCTACGGTTATAATAACTGACTCAAAACCTTCTGTAACTCCATCTTGTGTTGGAATTAAATTAATAACTACTGAATCTTCACCTGGAAGGAATATAATTGTATCTGGCAAAAAGTTAAAATCAGTACCTTCAACAGCATCGCCTGTAATTGTATAATTGATAAGCAATGTATCTGCCGTATCAGTTGAAGGTCGGGTAAAGATAAAATTGGCGTCTGTACATCCCTCAACAATTGTTGTATCTCCGGAAACCGTAGCAACCGTTACGGCAACTGCATCCGATGCAAAACTTCCTGCTTCCAAAAAGACCCCAGAATCCAGTGCTTGATCCACTGCATTGGCAATTGCTAACTTAATGTGGTAAACTTGATTACAAACCAAATCTGTATTGGCTGCAAGAGTAATTGTAGCCCCGTTAAAATCAACTATTTGAGTACTGGCGGTAAACAAAGGATTGTAACTAGTTGTAAAGTAGATTGAATTTGCTTGCCAGTTAGGGTCAGCAGCAGCACAAGTTGCAGGACTATTAAATCCAGCACTTCCACTATTAACCGTATTAATTGCTACTGGAATGTTTGTTCCAGGAACTACGGCTAAATTCACCGCATTATTTGTAAAAGGACCAGTAATTCCAGGACCAGAAATGAAAAATCCGAATACATCATTAAAGTTTGAACATGTATAACTTGTATATTCTGATGATGCAAAATGATATCGGAAAGATAATGTATCACCGGTTGGAATGAAGTCAAATTCAATGATAACGCCATTTGTAACTGGTTGACCAGAAAGCGATAATAAATCAGCATCATTCTGTACAGAGGGAGCATTTTGAGTTTGCATCAATACACCAGCTTGTAATGGAAAATTGGTGCCTGTATAGTTGAACTGAAAAACGCTAGGGCTGACATTTTGGGCATTTGCTGCCGAACCATTGTAGGTAACGTTAAAAGCCTGAATACCAAACCCAACTAAAACATCTTGGACAGCTTGTTGCGGAGATATAGCACCGTTTGGATTTATCGTGAACTGAGAGTAGGCACTAGATAACCCTACTAAAAAAAATAAAAATGGTATAATTTTCTTTATCATAATTCAAAGACTTAGAATAGCTAACTAAAGTTGCGTAATCATGCAAAAATAGCTAAAAAAAATTACTTTGAAACGAAAGGGTTTTAATTTAAACCTACACTAAAAAATAAAGAAGGCATGTGATTTTTATCAGATTCGGAACCGAACTTTACTATATCCATTAACTGAGCAACTTCGAAAATCGATAGATTAGATTGAATACCCATTGAACGATGCTTTGACAATTTAGATTCCGCATTACCTAATGAGCTTCTGTTTAAATTTTGAAAATTTTCTTTCATTATTAAATTTTAATTCACGAGTTACTACGACACGTTTCGTGCCTAAGTTACAAAAACCATGGATTAAATTTAAATACAGCTGTTTTTCAGGCTATTAGAGTTTAGAAACTAAAATGTATTTTGCCTCATCCAAACGCAAAGACAATACATAATCATCCACTTCAATTGCAATTGGGTCTTTGAAAGGAGCGCGAAAAAGCCACTCAATTCCTTTGTCAGAAACCAAGCCCATTTCAGCAAATTTTGCTTCCAATTCTGTAGAAAGAATGCGAACGATTTTCAATTTTGAAGACTCAGTAATTTCAGAAAGTAGCACTTCCATTTTATTTTAAAATTAGGCGTATTGTTTGTCTCGTTCGTTGTTCCAATATAACCGTTTTACCCTGAGCTACTAAATCAATGGTTTTTTGGTCGTAATGTCTGATTGTAACCAATTCTAATTCGTTATTATACCATACTTTATAGTGCTCACCTAAAATAGATTTCACCAATTCAGGATCTGCTTTTTTCTGATCTAATAAAATTGAAAAACTTAACGCAGAATTTTGCATCACATTGATTTTTATTCCAGCAGCAGCAAGTCGGTTAAAGATTTCACTTAAATTTTCCTCTGCAATAAATGAAAAATCAGTTGGTCGAATAGAAAATAAAACCTGATCTTTTTTCACGATAAAGGAAGGAACTAAATTATCAGTATCAGTAGATTCTTGAATAATCGTTCCGGGTTCCTCAGGATGAATAAATGATTTTACATACAGAGGAATTCCTTTATTTTGAAGTGGTTTTATCGTTTTTGGGTGAATCACTGATGCTCCGTAATACGACAACTCAATAGCTTCTTTGAATGAAATTTGATCTAACTTGACCGTATCTGAAAAATACTTTGGGTCTGCGTTTAACATCCCTGGTACATCTTTCCAAATTGTAACACTTTCTGCATCTGAGCAATACGCATAAATTCCGGCTGTATAATCAGAACCTTCTCTGCCTAAAGTTGTCGTAAATCCTTCAGGAGTATGGCCCACAAAGCCTTGTGTAATAAAAATATCCGTAGTTAAAAATTGTGTAATTAGCTTTGATTTAACCAATTCTTCTGTCTTTTCCCAATCCACTTTTCCTTCTTGGTATTGGTTATTGGTTCGAACTAATTCTCTAGAATCAGCCCAGCCACTTGAAAATCCTTGTTCAAATAAATAAGCTGAAACTATTTTAGAAGAAATTACTTCTCCAAGCGAAACAATTTGATCGTATTCAAACGAATAATTATCGGGAAATGCTTTACCAAAACGTTCCTTTATGTTCTCAAAAATTTGGTCTATCTCATTGTAAATTTTAAAATGTTTCTCTTGAAATAATTGACCCAGTATATCGATGTGGAAATTATAAAGTTCATTAACAAGGTTTGTAAATTCTCCTAAATTATTTGCTTTTTCAGCTTCTACAATTTCCTCTAGTTTATTGGTGGTTTTTCCCATTGCTGATACAACCACAATTAATTTTTCTCCTGTATACCTTGATAAAATAGAAGCAACATTTCGAACTGCTGCCGAATCTTTTACCGATGCTCCTCCAAATTTGAAAACTTTCATTTGAACTAATTTGAAAACAAAAGTAGCTATAAGAACGAAATGAAAAATTGATATTCTTCAACATTCACGATGAAAATTGTAAATTCGTGACCTAAATTCAATACGATGAACAAACTATTCTTATTTCTGGCACTTATTTTCATTTTTAGCAAATCGCTTCGAGCGGATGAAGGAATGCTCATTCCATCTTTGATTGCGGCTTTTGAATCCGACATGAAAGCAAAGGGAATGAAATTATCGGCTGAAGATATTTACAGTGTGAATAAAGCAAGCTTAAAAGACGCGATACTTCAATTTGGTGGTGGATGTACAGCAGAACTTGTTTCGGATCAAGGTTTACTATTGACCAATCACCATTGTGGTTATTCGCAAATTCAATCCCATTCATCACTTGAAAATGATTACTTAAAATACGGTTTTTGGGCAAAAACGAAAGCAGATGAATTGCAAAATCAAGGATTAACTGCTGTTCGAATTGTTCGAATTGAAGATGTAACGAAATTGATTTTAGGTTCTGGAAAAACAGACGAAGCAAGTATTCAAGCATTAATTAAAGAGTTGACAGCTAAAGCTGTTGCAGGAACGCATTACGAAGCGGAAATCAAACCATTCAACTACGGAAATGACTATTACATGATGGTTAAAGAAGTTTTCTTGGATGTTCGTTTTGTTGGTACACCACCTAATTCTATAGGAAAATTTGGAGGTGATACTGATAACTGGGTTTGGCCAAGACACACGGGTGATTTCTCCGTTTTTAGAATTTATGTTGGAAAAGACAACAAACCTGCTCCCTACTCTATTGATAATGTTCCCTACAAACCCATTCATTTTCTTCCTATTTCTTTTAAAAACAGAAAAGAAGGTGATTTTACGATGGTGTATGGTTTTCCGGGTGCAACGGAGCAACATGTAGTTTCATCGTATTTGAAATTCATTATCGAAAAAGAACGACCTGCTCGCATTAGAATGCGTGATCTTTCCTTGGGAGTAATCGATGCTGCGATGAAGGAATCTGATAAAACGAGAATCCAATATTCAGCAAAACAAGCAAGTATTGCAAACGCTTGGAAAAAATGGATTGGTCAGATTGATGGCTTGAAACGTTTGGATGCAGTTACAATAAAGGAACAACGCGAAAAAGAATATACGGATAAAGCCAATTCGAATCTTGAATGGAAAGCAAAATATGGCAATGTAGTTCAAAAAATGAATGATTTGGTCGCACAGAAAATGGATGTAGAATTTCAATATGCTATGGGAGCCGAATATTTCTCGTACGGACCGGAATACTTTAAGTTAGCCCGTGGAATCAATGATTTGCTTACTAATTATTCAAAATACAAAGAGAAAAATGAACTTTCAGGCGTAATCACTAAATTGAAAACAAGCGGTGAAGGATTTTTCAAAAATTACGACGAGAACGTAGATGCTAAAATCTTTGAATTATTAACTATCGAATATTTCAAACGAATTGGTGACAACAAACTCAGTGAAGCAGAAGTGAAGCAACTGAAAAATGCTATTTATACCCAATCGGTTCTCACAAACAAAGAACGTTACCTGAGCTTCTTAGATTCGTACAACGATGAAAGTAAGGCGAAATTGGAAAATGATCTCGGATTCAAACATTACAATGCATTGATTTCAAAATTTAGAGCGTCAACCAGTCCAGATTTTCAAGCATTCAACGCAGAAATGACCGCATTATTGAAACTGTATGTTGAGGGGAAAAAAGTCATGTTCCCGAATGCAAAACACTGGCCCGATGCAAATAGCACTTTGCGAATTTCATACGGTAAATTGGAAGGTTCGGCGCCAGCAGATGGCATGAAATATACAGAGCACACAACCTTGGATGGAATCATTGCCAAATACAACTCAGGAAATCCTGATTTTGAATTACTTCCAAGAATGCTCGACTTGCACAAAGCCAAAGATTACGGTCCGTATGCGCAAAATGGCGAATTATGGGTATGTTTCACCGGTTCAAACCACACAACGGGTGGAAATTCAGGATCACCAGTATTGGATAAAAACGGTCATTTGATGGGGTTAAATTTTGACCGAACCTGGGAAAGTACGATGAGCGATTATATGTTCGATGCCAATCGTTGTAGAAACGTAGTGGTAGATATTCGCTATGTATTATGGGTGATGGATAAGTATTCGGGTGCAAAGCACTTGGTGGATGAAATGAAATTGGTGAAAGGAAAGAAATAATTGCTTGATACAACCTGATTTTGAAAGATTCAAATTTTCAAAAAATTTTATTCATCAATTCACCAAAGAATGATTTCTTATCGGATAGTTTTCTCATTGGATTGAAAACGTTGTTCGGAGAAAAAGTTTTTGAATATCCTACAAATCAATTCGTTTATAAATCTAACGATGCAGATGTGACTCAGATGCACGGAATTGGTTTTACGCTTTATGGTACTTTGGATAGCAGAGATTGTGTTGCGTTTGATGAATCTATGAATTTGGAAGAGTTTGACCTAGTCATTTTTGGAGATATTTATCGTCAATCAGATTTGTATTTGAAATGGCACAAACAATTAACGCGAAAACAAACAATCATCTTAGATGGCGAAGATACTCCAGCAATTTGGCCCTATTATCGAGCGCCATGGAAGAAACCGTATTCTTTCTTTTATCCGAAACCTCACAAACGATTTTCGTATTTTAAGCGTGAAATCATTGCCAAAAGAACAAACTATTATCGGTTTTATAAGTTAATTCCTAAATTTCTAACCGGACTTTTTTCCTTACCCAACATTCACGAAATCTCATTTTCTATTCCGGAGTCAAAAATTCAAACTGAAATCATTCCGAAAACAAAGCTGTTTGCAAAACACATTGTAGACGAGGAAGTTTGCAGGCACGTTGACGGAAGCATGACAAAATATGCCTTTCAACATGAAAAAGAATATTATTATGATCTCCGTATTTCAAAATTTGGAATTACGACTAAACGAGGTGGTTGGGATTGCCTAAGACACTACGAAATAGCTGCAAATAATGCTATTATCTGTTTCAGAAACCTCAATGAAAAGCCTAATTCATGCGCACCTCATGGGTTGAAAGATGGATATAATTGCATTGACTATTCAAATTATGCTGATTTAATGCAAAAAATTAATAGTCTTACTGATGAAGATTATCGCAAGATGCAAGCAAATTCCATAGAATGGGC
>JBIKQS010000118.1:0-6999 GCA_044349575.1 Crocinitomicaceae bacterium | reverse complement strand
TAGCAATCGATCACTTTTGGCATAAAAGTCTTTTTTACGAAGTGCATTAAAAATCGCATAAATCATAAGTGCTAAAACCACCCATCTTAATCCGGAGTGTGCGCGTACAAGAATTTCCATAAATTAATTTTTTTGTAAAGTTAACGAAAATGAAAGGTAAAAGTTCGCATAAAATGAAATTTAACTCAACTCTTCCATGTAGTTCAAATCCTTGCCAAATGTTTCTTTTAATCTAGATATACTGAAAATGGAAAGTGAAATAAATATAATCCCAACTACTAGAGCGGAAATACCATCATTGAAATTCATCGATAGTAAAAGACCAAATAACAACACTACTAGATTCACTGAACCACGCACAAAATTTGGAATTGTATTTGCCGCGGTAGAGCGAATATTAGTACCAAATTGCTCGGCGGCTATGGTTACAAAAATGGCCCAATATCCTGTTCCTGTTCCTAACATGAAACACATGAAGTAATACATATTGAGTGAAATGCCATTCATGAAGAATAAAAATGTTATCGTAAGAATTAGTGTGAAAATGAGATAGATGTATACCACGATTTTTCTACTTTTTAATACTTGACTTAAAATACCTGAAAGTAAATCACCAAATGATAAGCCAATATAGGCATACATTACGGCAGTTCCATTAACCACACCACTAACTCCGAGCCAAGGTCCGAAGTTATCTTTGGAATTCATAATCAATAGACCTATTACATACCAAATGGGAATTCCAATTAAAATGCAGTGGATGTATTTTATTAGGTTATTCCTATTGAAAAAAATCAATCGCAAATCTCCTTTTTTGATGCCACTTTCATGTTTGATATTTTGGAAAAAATGGGATTCTATTGTTCCAACACGCATGAGAAGTAATACTAGTCCCATTAATCCTCCAATAATATAAGCTACTTGCCAATTAGCAAAAGATTGACCCGTTAATTCTGCAAGGAAATGGCCTATTGATTGACCTTTTGCACCGACAAGTGAGGCTACCACAGCGCCCAAAGCACCGAAGGTAACAATTACCATCGTTCCGTAACCGCGTTTTTCTTTAGACATCATTTCTGAAACAAGGGTGATTCCTGCGCCAAGTTCACCAGCCAATCCAATTCCAGCAATTATTCGAACAAAAGCATAGGTTGATACATCTGTAACAAAAGCATTTGCCAAATTAGCTACTGAATAGAGCAGAATTGATCCAAAAAGGACTTTCAATCGCCCCTTTTTATCACCTAAAATACCCCACAAGAGTCCACCAATTAACATACCTAGCATCTGCATATTGAAGAGAAACTTTCCTGTGTTTGCTTTGGTTATTGCATCTGATCCAACCATTATTTGGTCCAAGCTTTCAGATTTTACAACTCCAAAAAGAACTAGGTCGTAGATGTCCACAAAATATCCAAGGGCAGCGACAATAATTAGAAGAGCAATCTGCCTGTTTGAATTTGTTTTCATTAAACGAATATACTTAGAAATTGCTCTTTATTTGCTAATCCCTCAATTTTAGTGCAAAAAAAAGAGCCCAAAAAGGACTCTCAATATAGCTGATTAAAATGATTAATCTCTACCTCCGAGTATACGAAGTAAGGAAAGAAATAGGTTAATAAATAGAATATACAATTGCAATCCTCCGATTAATGCTAATTTGTTTCTTTCTTCTTCTGAAATCTCTGGCGTTTGAGCAATCATTTTTAACTGTTGCATTTGATAAGCCGTCAATCCAGTAAATACAAAAACTCCGATAACTGAAATAATGAAACTGAAACCATCACTTTGTAAGAATATGTTAACAATACCAGCGATAAACATCCCTATAAATACCATATAAAGTAAACTTCCAAATTTAGTCAAATCCGTTTTTGTGGTATATCCTAAAATAGCCATCGCAGCAAAAGCTCCTGCAGAAACAAAGAAAGTTATTGCAATTGCACTTATTTCGTAAACTAGGAAAATCGTGGATAAACTCAATCCCATTAGCCCGGCGTAAGCAACAAATAACGCTAATAGGAAAGTCATTGACAATCTGTTGTATGCCATTTGAATTAAAAGGCCAAGTCCAACAGGAGCGAAAACTACTATGTAGAAAATAGGTGAAAGCCCCGTGCCTTCAGCATTTACAAAATAGGTTCCAATAAATTCTTTATTTCCTGCCATGTAGGCTATCAAACCAGAAATTGATAGGGCGCCAAACATATAGGAATAAACATTTCTAAAGAAAACACGCGTCGATTCTTGCGTGTACGCTTCTTGATTTAGGTAGTTGCTCATAACTAATTATTTTTTGTTTGTACTAAAGTAATAAATTCTTTTCTTGTTGCATCATTATTTAAAAAAATCCCTGTAAAAGCACTTGTTGCAGTTCGTGAGTTTTGCTTTTGTACCCCACGCATTTGCATACACATATGTGAACACTCTATAACAACAGCTACTCCTTTAGGATTCAACGTGCGTTGTACACAATCGCGAATATCAATGGTCAATCTTTCTTGTACTTGTAAACGTCGGGCGTAAGCATCAACAACACGAGGTATCTTACTCAAACCTACAATTTTTCCGGCTGGAATGTAGGCAATGTGGGCTTTACCAAAAAAGGGTAACATATGATGTTCACATAGCGAATAAACTTCAATATCTTTAACAATAACCATTTCAGAATATTCTTCGTGAAAAATAGCTTCATTCATTATGTCATCAGGATTGACGTGATTTCCACTCGTGAGAAACTGAAGAGATTTAGCAACGCGTTCTGGTGTTTTTTGAAGGCCTTCACGATTAACATCTTCACCTAAATTGACAAGGATGTTTTTGTATAGTGTAGACAGCTTATTTATTTTTTTATCAACTTCGTTATTTTCTGGCATTTTAATAGGGTTGTTTTCCTCCGTAATATTCTACAAAGTTATTTTCTGTTTCAATTAACTTAATTTTTGCAAGCTCACCTCCAGCATTTCGAATTGGTTCTTCCAAAATTTTCCAAATTTCAATTGCTAGATTTTCAGTTGAAGCCAAAATACCTTTCATAAATGGGACATCCAAATTTAGATTTTTATGATCAAGAGGTTCAATTATTAATGTCTTGACTATTCTGCTTAAATCTTTCAAATTAATTACGAAACCTGTGTCTGTATGGGGTAATCCTTTTACAGTAACAAATAATGTGAAATTATGTCCATGCCAATTGTGATTACTACATTTTCCGAAAATCTCGTCATTTTTTTCTTGACTCCAATCCTCTCTCCATAGCTTATGTGCTGCATTAAATGTTTCGCGCCGCGTAATGTAACAAGTACTCACTCTTTTTTAATTTTTTACAATTTCACAATCCATTGAATCATCTGAATTTACTTTGGTTAGTTTTACTTCAACTAATTTATTTGCCAAAGATAAATCAAATGGAATTCTAACTTTTACATAATTATCAGTAAATCCATACATCCATCCTTCATCTTGTTCACTTTCGATCAAAGCAGTACGTATTTGACCTTTATTTTGTTCGTAAAAGTGTCTTTTTTTTCTGTCTGATAATCCATGCAGAATTTTACTGCGTTCACGTCTGACTTCCAATGGAACTGAATCACCCATTTTTATGGCGGTAGTATTAGCTCTTTCAGAATACGTAAAAACATGTAAATAAGAAATATCTAAATCTTTTATAAATTCTACTGTTTCTAAAAATTCCTCATTAGTTTCACCGGGAAATCCGACGATAACATCTACACCTATGCAACAATTGGCATTATTTTTTTTAATCGTTTCCACTCTTTCAGCATAAAGTTCTCGTTCGTATTTTCTTCGCATAGCTTTCAACATGGCGTTACTGCCTGATTGAAGTGGAATATGAAAATGGGGAACAAATCTTTGCGATAAATTCAAACAGAAATTAATTATTTCATTTGAAAGAAGATTGGGTTCAATGGAAGATATTCTGAAACGCTCAATTCCTGCCACATGATCCAAAGCTTTTACAAGATCATAAAAGGTTTCTGAACCTCCTTGACCAAAATCGCCAATATTTACTCCCGTTAAAACAATTTCTTTAACATCTGTTTGAGCAATTTTTTCTGCTTCATTTACGGTTTGTTCAATTGTTGCATTTCGACTTTTTCCACGAGCAAGAGGAATGGTACAAAATGTACAAAAGTAATCGCACCCATCTTGAACTTTTAAAAATGACCTTGTCCGATCACCGTATGAAAAAGAGGGAACAAACTCGGTAGTTTTTTTAATGGAGTCATATTTTATAATGGATTTCCCTGGCTTTGTCTCTAGTTTATCAATATGATCGAGTACATTGAATTTTTCATTAGCGCCAAGTACAATATCAACCCCGGGAATTTTACCAATTTCTTCTGGTTTTAATTGGGCATAACAGCCAACAATCGCAATTAATGCTTCAGAATTTATTTTTTGAGCTCGCTTAACTAATTGCTTACATTTCTTATCTGCGTTTTCAGTAACCGAACAAGTATTGATTATGAAAATATCAGGATTTTCTTCAAAATCAACTTTTGCATAACCTCCCTCTTCGAATAACCTAGCTAATGTAGAGGTTTCTGAAAAATTTAATTTACAACCTAAGGTGTAAAAAGCAACTTTCTTAAACTGATTCATAAGACTGCAAATGTAAAGCTATTTTAAAAAAGAGTATTCAGAATTTATGCTAAAAGAAATCAATCTTTTGGAATAACGAATACTTTGAAACGAAGTTTCTCTCTTTTTTTACGGGTATTGGTGGAAAGATAAATTATGCGGTCTTGAAAATAGTATTTTCCATTCGTGTTGAAAACAACATCAATAAAATCTTGATCACCTGGTTTGATTGAGCCTTTAGGTAATGTTACTTCTGTACAGGTACATTCTGCTTCAAATCCATAAAATTCCAACGGAGCTTTTCCGATGTTTTTTACGATGTACCGATATTTTAAGACTTCCCCTTCCTTTGTTTTTGGAAAGCGAACTGTTTTGCTTGGCGCATAAAAAACCGCTCTCTGTGTGAATACAGGAGCGGTTATTAATATACTTAAAAGTATTAAAAATCCTTTCAAATCTTAGTTGTTTGTTGGTGCACCAGAGTTATTTACAGGAGCGCCACTGTCCGGAGCTGGCAATACTTCACCTTTGATACGTACAGTTACAATTCCACCTTCAACATTGACAGCGTTTGATGTGATTGTTACTGATTTATTAATAGCTCCAGGTCTTTTCGTATCATATTTTACTTTAATAGATGCAGATGCTCCTGGCGCAATAGGTTCTTTCGGCCATTCAGGAACAGTACATCCACAAGAACCTTTCGCGTTAGAAATAACCAAAGCTTCATTTCCTTCGTTTGTAAATTCAAAGGTGCATGAACCATCGCCATCATATTTAACTTGTCCATAGTCATGTACTTCTTTGTTGAATTTAATTTTAGGACCTTTTGAAAGTTCCACTTGTGCTGTTGCATTGCCTGAAACGAACATTCCTGCTACAACTAAACCGATAGATAAAAATAAGTTTTTCATTTTGCTGATTTTAAATTTAAAACAAATATAAGGATGAATTAAGTCTGATTTTTTGATTTAACACAACGTTAACAAAAATAAACTGAACACTTATTTGAATAACTGAACTGGTTTATCGATGGTTTTGAGTCTTTCCTCAATTTCTTTCTTTTCCTGCATGCCTTCAGGTGTTTTAGGCAAAGATTTTAACCACATTTCATAATAATTTTTGATCTTCTTAACGTCTCTTTTATTGTTAATGGCTTGATCGTATTTATATATTAAATCTTGTATAACAAAAATCCGAAATTTTGACTCCGGATATTTTAGTAATAACGTATCTCCGTATTGTTCTTGTATTACAAGATGTTTTCCGTGTCCTATAGGATAACCAGTTTCGGTTGTGCAAAGTGCCATTAAACATGAGTCAGCTTTCGCATCTTTGGGGTATTTATTGTAGTATTCAATCAATCTAGAAAAATAAGTCATGTAATGAAGATTGCTAATTCGATTCCTCTGTTGCTTTTTGTACATTGAATCTTCCGCTATTTTGATCTCTTTCCAAAGTTCTTCCTTTGTAGTCGGGTTCTTTCTTGCTTGAGATGTTGCTTTCTTAGAATTACTAGTAGAATTTTCCTCGTTGCAAGAAACAATTGCCATAAAGCAGGCGAGAGAAACTACAATTAGATATATACGTTTCATTTTTTTATTGGGAATTTCATTTTGTAATCTGTATCTACCGCACCTTTAGATATATTTTGAAGCCTTTTTTGAAGTAATTTTCTCTTCAGGACGGATAAATGGTCTGTAAATAACACACCTTCTAAGTGGTCGTATTCATGTTGAATAATTCTTGCTGCATATCCTGAAAATGAATCTTCGTGAAAATTCCAATTTTCGTCAAAATAACTAATTTCAATTGTTTCATGACGATAAACATCCTCTCGTATTTTAGGAATGGACAAACATCCTTCGTTAAACCCCCATTTTTCTCCACTTTCTTTTTCAATAATTGGATTAATAAATACTTTTTTAAAATTCTCTATTCCAATTGCTCGAGGATCAAGCTCTTTTTCATCCTCATCATCAGCAAAAGGGCTCCCGTCTACAACAAATAGTCGAATATTCTTGCCGATTTGAGGAGCAGCTAGGCCAACACCTTTCGCATTGTACATGGTTTCGAACATGTTATCAATTAAAACGGGAAGATCTTGATGTGTTTCTTCAATCTCCTCTGAAAGCCTTTTTAGGATTGGATCTCCGTAAGCCACAATAGGTAAAATCATTAGGATAGCCAAGTTTAGTTAATACTTTTACAAAAATACACTTCATTCAAATAACTTTTTAATGTTTTTTAAAATAAACTAAAATGTTATCGATATATAGAGTCCAGTAACCACACCTTAAATCTATTGTAAAACAGTGCTTTTCAGTAAATTTGTAACGTCGAAGAAAAAAATTCAGTTTTTTTTTAACTTTAACTTGTAGAAAAGAATAATTG
>JBIKQS010000117.1:0-7008 GCA_044349575.1 Crocinitomicaceae bacterium | reverse complement strand
ATTTTTTATTCCGATAGTAGTTAATTCTCAAGGATTTCAAGTGAATTTCCAAGGTCAAAAGCAACAAGGGATGGGATGTGCGGGAACGGCATTGTATCAAGATGGTGCAAGTATCTTTTTTAACCCTGGATCAGTAGCATTTTCAAATGAAAACTCCATAAATTTGGGGATTACACCTATAGTTGGAAATGTATTGTTTGTTGATTCAGCTACTGGGCAAGGATATCGAACAGAAAATCCGGTTGGAACACCTTTTTCCGCATATGGATTATTTCAGGCGCACAAGCACGACAAGTTAAAATTCGGGATTGCCGCATACACGCCATTTGGTTCAACCGTTCAATGGGAAGATGCTTGGATAGGTCGATTTGCACTCACGAGATTAGAATTAAAAGCTATTTTTATTCAATCAACTTTGTCTTATCGAATTGCGGATGTTATTGGAATTGGCGCTGGATTTATCGTTTCCACTGGAAATGTGAATTTACAAAAAGATATTCCCGTACAAGACTCATTAGGTAATTTTGGTCATGCAGAATTGTCGGGAAAAGCACTGGGTTTTGGTTTTAATGCCGGAATTCATTACGATATAAACCCGAAATTATCAATTGGCATTACCTACCGTTCAAAGATTTCAATGAACTTAAGAGACGGTTCTGCAAATTTTGAAGTTCCCACCTCATTGGATTCAAATTTTCCAGATGGCAAATTCACAGGCGCTTTACCCTTGCCAAATGTTACAACCCTTGGTTGGGCATACAAACCAAATAACAAATGGACTTTTGTTTTAGACATCAATCATGTGGGATGGAAAGCCTATGATACCTTGGCATTTGATTACGAAGAAAACACAGCATCCTT
Organism: Crocinitomicaceae bacterium; assembly: GCA_044349575.1. Taxonomy (GTDB): domain Bacteria; phylum Bacteroidota; class Bacteroidia; order Flavobacteriales_D; family Crocinitomicaceae; genus UBA952. The sequence continues at coordinate 6,147 of JBIKQS010000117.1, read as the reverse complement.
GTTGGATACCAAATCGCCCAGAAATTATAAAAGTATTTTTGCTTTTCGGGGAGGAGCTCAGCATAAAACAACCTCTAAATTAGTTTTAAGAATTGGAGGAGGGTTTGGTTTTACTCCTGTTCCCGAGGCTAGTGTAACACCAGAAACTCCTGATGCGAATAGAGCTTATGTTACAGGAGGGTTTTCGTATCGATTTTCTGAAAAATTCTCCATTGATGCTTCTGTTTATTATACTCAGCTGCAGCGAACAGCACAAAATGCAGAAACAAATTTATACGGAACGTATCGCACGAAAGCAATTGCTCCAGGATTTTCTGTAATTTACAAGTGGTAATATGAAGAGCTTATTAAAATCAATGGGGGTTGTGTCAATTATCTTTTTAGCGGTAATTGCTTGTAAACCGAAGTATGAGGGGCCGCCAATATCCAAAGGGGAAATTGATCCCACACGTTTTGTCATGATTGGAGGTTCACATACAGCTGGATATATGAATGATGCTTTGTATTATGAAGGTCAACAAAATTCCTTAGCGGCACTTATTTCTAATCAACTGTCACTTGTAGGTGGCATCCCAATTATTCAACCTTTAGTTAATTCATCCTCTGTCGGGATTGGATTAACAGGTCTCTCTAGCCTAAAATTGGGTTATAAAACTGATTGCAAGGGGGTTACTGCGCTTTCTCCTATTCGTGTTGCTGAACAAGGAGACGTAGCTATTTTTAATCAAAATATATATTCGCCAACCGCTCTTTTTGGAAATTATGGAATTCCTGGATTAAAACTTTCGGAGATTTTTAATTCGTCTGTACCAAACGCATCTTCCAATCCATTTTTTGCACGAATGGCGTCCTCATCAAGTGCTAGTGTTATTGATGATGCATTTGCTAGTCAGCCAACTTTTTTCTCATTGTTTTTAGGATTAGAAGAGGTTTTATCGTACGCAAAATCGGGTGGCACCATTGAAAATATGCCTCCAAATATTCTGTTTGCCAGTGATTACGAACAAGTTTTGCAAATTGCCACAGCAAATGGAGCAAAAGGTGTGCTAGCCACAATTCCGGATGTAAGTGAAATGCCCTATTTCACAACTATTCCTTGGAATGGACTTACACTTGACGCAGCAAGCAATTCAACACTAAATTCCATTTATAATCCTCTCGGATATTATTTTTCTGTGGGAAGTAATCCTTTTATGATGGTTGATCCAGCCGCAAATGATTTTGCAGTTCGTCAAATACTTTCTGATGAATTATTGTTATTAAGTCTTCCATTAGATTCAGTAAAGTGTAATCAAATGGGGGTTTTGTTTCCCATTCGTGACGAATTTGTTTTAGATGCAAATGAATTAAACTATTTACGTTCTGTAATCGCAGAATACAATCAAATTATCAGAGATTTAGCCACTGAATATAATCTTGCAGTGGTTGATGTGCATGAATTCGCAAAGAATCTCAAAACAGGCTTTACATATAACGGTGTGTCCATGAGTGCTAAATTTGTTTCAGGAGGAGCTTACTCCTTGGATGGAATTCATTTTAATGCCAAAGGAAATGCCTTGCTAGCGAATGAATTTTTAAAATCAATAAATTCCACCTATAAATCTCGCATACCGCTTTTGAATGCAAATGCGTACGATGCAACTTTATTCCCTTAATTCCTTAAACTATGAAAAAAATTACGTTTTTACTAGGCTGTTTAATTTCAGGAACCTTGTTGGCACAATCCCCTTGTGCTACTGGCCGATATGCGACAGATGTTTTTCCAAATGTTACAACTACCAGCGATATTGTGTTCGGGCAAAACACTTCCTGGAATGGAGCATCAACTACTTTAAAAATGGATGTTTATCAACCAACTGGTGATACAGAAACGAAAAGACCTTTACTGATTTTTGTGCATGGAGGAAGTTTCATAGGTGGATCCAAAACAGACGGAGATATGGTGACGTTTTCGCAAAAATTTGCCAAAAAGGGATATGTCTGCGCCTCTATTGATTATAGATTGGGCTTTTTTCCTTTTGATTCCGCAAATGCGGTTAAGGCTGTAGTTCGAGCAACACAAGATTTACGTGCTGCCATTCGTTATTTTTATAAAGACAAACAAACTACGGACACCTATAAAATCGATACAAACCACATATTTATTGGAGGAAGCTCTGCTGGAGCAATTACAGCCCTTCACGTTGGCTATTTAAACAATGAATGTGAAATTGCGGATTATTTAAATCAAAATACCATTAATCAATTAGGTGGATTAGAGGGTTCAAGTGGAAATCCCGGCTATTCATCAACCGTACATGGAATATTGAATGGTTGTGGAGCATTGGCACGATACAGTTGGCTTGAAGCGGGAAATATTCCAGTTGCATCTGTTCACGGAACCAATGACGGTACTGTAAAATACAATCGAGGGGTCGTTAATCCAGGAACACCGTTAATGTATCTTGATGGAAGTAGAATGATCCATGAAAGAGCTTGTGCGGTTGGGGTTGAAAATCAGTTTTATACATTCCTTGGAGCACCACACGTTCCGTATGCAGGAAATGCAGCATATATGGATACTACCGTTAACTTTTTTAGGGATTTTTTAATCAAACAACTTGGCTGTACAGATGCTATTTTGCAACCAGAAAATTCTCCAGCACAAGCAGTAAATCTCTATCCTGTAAATTATTGTGATGGAACACCAGTAGATGAAGTTTGTCCAACATCTAGCTTGTCTGAAGAAAACATATTTTCCGCATTAATTTACCCAAATCCATCTAATGGAAATATTCAAATTATCCCAAGTATTGGTGGTAATTATTCCGTTGAAATACTTGATTATTCAGGAAGAATTTTAGTAGCTTCAACGGATAACAAGTCTATTTGTGAAATGAATATACATTCTTTAAGCTCTGGAAACTATTTTGTTCGTATAAATTCAGGAATATACTCGTTAACACAAAAATTAATCAAATATTAAAACCATGAAAAAACATATTGCATGTCTTCTTTTTACTGGAATTAGTTTCATTTCTATTTCCCAAGTTAAATCGTTAAACTCTGTTGAAAAACCAAAAGAAGAATTAAAAAGTTCTACTACAAAAAGTATAAGCGAGTCAAAAAGCAATCCTGTTTCTCGCGCCAAAATCTCACGAAAAGTTAAACCTGTATTAAAAAGAGAAAATTATGAAGCTGTTCCACAAAAAGACTAGTCAATTATTTGGTATTTTTTTATTCATTTTAAACTCAACGATTTATAGTCAATCGTTTACAGAAGGATTTGAAAATTTAGCCAATTTAACCGATTGGTATATTCAAAATAATTCTGTTTCACCGGATCTTGATTGGGGAGGAGGAAATTCGACTAATTTCCCTGCACAGGCAGGCACAGCTAACTCGTACTTATCTGCAAACTTCCAGAGTACATCAAGTACTGTTGGAGCAACGATTAGCAATTGGTTATTTACTCCTACAAGAACTTATAACAATGGAGATGTTATTACGTTTTTTTCACGAACAGTTACAGGGCCTCTATATCCAGATAGATTGGAAGTTCGCTTTAGTTCCGCTGGTAATGGCTTAGACTGTGGAACAACTGCTACCAGTGTTGGGACATTTACCACATTGCTATCAACTATTAATCCCGCATTAACAACAACGGGTTATCCACAAACATGGACACAATATACAATTACAATTTCAGGATTAGCAGCACCAACAAATGGTAGAGTTGCTTTTAGGTACTTTGTAACCAATGGTGGACCGGCAGGAACCAATTCTGATATGATTGGAATTGATTCTTATACCTACACATCAGTTGCTACCCCTCCTGTAAATAATCAATGTGCAGGTGCTATTACCTTAAATCAAGGAACTTCGTGTAACCCAGTCAATGGAACAGTAGCCTATGCCACAGAATCTCAAATTGCATGTTCTGGCACAGCAAACAACGATGTTTGGTATTCATTTACAGCTAATACAACGGGGGCATCTATAAGCGTAAATGGAAGTCCTTCATTTGACGCTGTTTATGAGGTTTTTACAGGTAATTGCGTTAATTTAACATCCTTGAGTTGTGTTGACACTGGTATTGAAGGCGAAACAGAATCCAGTGTTTTAAATAATTTAACTATTGGTCAAACGTATTACATCCGAGTTCATGATTGGTTAGATGATATTCCCAATACAATGACATTTGGAATTTGCGTTGAGCAATTTACACAATGTAATTTACAACAACCTTCAGGTTCCCTTAATGAGACAGAAACTTGTGGAATTGACGCCAATGGGGGGTGCAACTCTACTCCACCGGTTTATCAGCAAATTACATGTGGAAACACTGTTTATGGGAGTAGCTGGGCCGTAGGCGGAAATCGGGATTTAGATTGGTATAGATTTACCTTAAATTCCCCAGGAAATGTCACTTTATCCGCTCAAGCGGAATTCCCTTATTACATTTATTTAGTGGATATTTCAAACTGTGCAAATCCCGTAATTTTGGCTTCTACAAACTTTAATGCCTGCCAAAATGGTTCTGTGAGTTATAATTTCACCAATTCTGGTACATATGCAGCGATTGTTGCCCCTGCTCTTTTTGATGGATATCCATGTGGTACCAATACAGATTATTTGTTATCGCTAAATTTACCCTCGGTACCCGCTCAAATTAGTTCGTCAACAACAGGTATTTGTCCAAATAACACAGCTGTATTGACAGGGACACCAACGTCTAATTATACATGGTTATTAAATGGCACATCATTTACCACAGGACAATCCGCACAAATATCTTTGGCAGGAACTTATTCTGCAACCTATATTGACGTAAATGGATGCGCCAGCGGAAGTAATACTATTGTTATTCAAAACCTTCCAAGTGACAATGCTTCGTTTTCATACCCCACAAATACCGTTTGTGTTGGTTCAGCCAATGTAATCCCAACAAGTCAAAATAGTGGGGTTTATTCGGTTAATTCTCCCGGTTTACAATTCACCAATACTACTAGTGGAGAAATTGACATGACTGCATCTCAAGACGGAAGCTATATTGTTACATTTCAAACAAATGGAACTTGTCCGGCATCATCTACTCAGTCATTTGTTATTACCTCTAATCCAGATGCCTCTTTTAGTTATCCATCTGCTAATTTTTGCCAGAGTTCATCTAATCAACTCATCTCCTTAGGTGCAAATGCATCTATTGGAACTTTCAGTGCGTCTCCGAATAACTTAAGTATTTCTTCAACAACAGGAGAAATCACCTCTAATCAGAGTGCCATCGGAACATATACCATTTATAATACTATTTCAGCATCTGGTTCATGCCCTGAAGTAATTGATTCATTTATTGTTGAAGTTCAAGGTCCTGAGGTTACCTTTCCTGACCAAGGAATATTTTGTCCTGATGCTGATTTAACATTGCTTACAGCAAACCCAATCGGTGGTATATTTACCGGGATTTCCATTGAAAATAATCAATTTAATCCTGCTCTTGGTTCTTGTTTAGTTACTTATGTTGTAACAGATCAAAATGGCTGTGTTGATTCTTCTTCTCAATTCGTGAATGTAGATCTGCCAGCTAGTTTATCCTTTGGACAATATGCTGACCTATGCAATAACGGAAATTCAATCCCATTAAACCTAGGTTTACCAAGTGGTGGATTTTATACCGGAATAGGTGTAAATGGAGTTAATTTCTTACCTACTCAAGGTGTGCTTGGTAATAATACCTTAACTTATAACTATGTATCGCCGAATGGCTGTTCAGATTCTATAACTGGAATTATTGTGGTTAATGAGTTGCCAACTGTTACATTCGATCCTATTTCAACGATTTGTGACACCAGTGCTATAATTTCATTGATTGGGGTTAGCCCGACAGGAGGAGCATTTTCAGGTGTAGGCGTTGTGAATAATTCTTTTTTTGACCCAAGTGTTGCAGGAATTGGAACGCATCAAATCACGTATACATATTCCGATGCTGGTTGTTCATCATCAGCTATCCAAAACATTACCGTTGATCAGTGTTCTCAACTCAATGAACTTTCTGAAGAAGTTTTTATTTATCCTAATCCTGTTAATCATGAGTTTAGAATTATAGGTTTTGATGAAATAAAAAATGTTGAACTTTACTCAATGGAAGGTAAATGGATTCAAAATATC
>JBIKQS010000116.1:0-7107 GCA_044349575.1 Crocinitomicaceae bacterium | reverse complement strand
CTTTAAAGAGGTTTTTCAGCGCTACAGGCCTTCTCATAATTTAATGTTGATTGACAAATTACATTTCTATAAACTTTCAGATGGTCAATATTATAAGGGGGGACAGTACGGATTTATTTCTTCTCATGCAGCTAATTTCGCTTCAATAACAACGTTTTTTATTCTTTACATGCGAGAAGTCAAATTGAAATGGATGTTCTTCATTCCCATGATTTTGGTTGGGTTTAGTCGTATTTATTTGGGTGTTCATTACTTGAGCGATATACTAGTAGGATATTTATATGGGGGAATTTTAGCTTATATCTTTTTTAAATTAGTCTTTTATAAATTGACGAGGAAAATTACGGTAGAATGAATTGGTTTTATGTTTTTTTAGGTGGAGGATTGGGAAGTGTTTTTCGTTATGGTATTTCATTGGTAGGTGCTCGTTTTGTTACTCAATTTCCTCTTTCAACTCTTATATCAAATGTTTTTGCAACCCTATTTGTAGTAATTTTTTCATATTTCCTTCTGAAGAAAACTGACCTTACTTGGATTCAACCACTCATTATTATAGGTTTTTGTGGAGGTTTCAGCACATTTAGTACATTTTCTCTTGAAACAGCCACATTATTTCAGATGGGCAATTATGGTCTCGCAATTTTCAATATTGCGTTATCTCTGTTTTTGTGCATTGGTTTAGTGTACTTTTTTAATAAATAGCATTTCAAATTATCATTGAAAAGCTTAAATTATTCAATGTAGGAGGGCTTTTGAAAAAATATCACAAAAAAACCAACCTTTTTTTAGAAACTACGTTATAGGTGTTGTATCAATAATTTTTTCACATCATGCGTCAGCTAAAAATTGCAAAACAAGTTACAAATAGAGAAACTGCCTCTCTTGATAAATACCTTCAAGAAATTGGTAGAGTCGATTTAATAACACCCGATGAAGAAGTAGAGTTGGCTCGTAGAATTAGAACGGGCGACAAAGCAGCACTTGAAAGACTAACAAAAGCAAATTTACGTTTCGTTGTTTCTGTTTCTAAACAATATCAAAACCAAGGTTTGGCATTACCAGATTTAATTAACGAAGGCAATGTGGGGCTTATTAAAGCTGCTGAAAGATTTGATGAAACGAGAGGTTTTAAGTTTATTTCGTATGCCGTTTGGTGGATTCGACAATCTATTCTTCAAGCCTTGGCTGAACAAGCTAGAATTGTACGATTACCGTTGAATAAAATTGGTTCAATTAATAAGATTAACAAGGCGTATTCTGAACTTGAACAAAAATTTGAAAGACCTCCTTCTGCTGAAGAAATGGCAGAGTTTTTAGGGTGTACAACAGAAGAAATTAAGCAATCATTGTCACACAACGGACGCCATGTTTCCATGGATGCTCCATTAGTTGAAGGAGACGAGTCTTCATCAAGTATGTATGACGTTCTTGCAAATGACTCAATGCCAGGTCCAGAAAGTAATTTGGTATTAGAATCTCTAAGAAAGGATATCGAGAGATCTTTGACAGCATTAACCCCACGTGAATCTGATGTTATAAAGTTATTTTATGGCTTAGAAGGTCGTGCGCCAATGTCGCTAGATGAAATCGGAGATCGTTTTGATTTAACACGAGAGAGAGTTCGTCAAATTAAAGAAAAAGCAATTCGAAGATTAAAGCATTCTTCAAAAAATAGAATTTTAAAGTCTTATTTAGGTTAGGTTTGATTATTTGGTTTAAACGCCGGCTTATGGTCGGCGTTTTTTTTTGATTAAATTTAATCTCATAAAAATTTTGAATTGATTCCACTTCCCGAACATTTTATCCAAAGAATAAAAGACGATTCATTCTGGTCGGATGAAATTCTCGATGCTTTTAATAGTGAGCCTCCTGTATCTGTTAGGCTTAATCCAGAAAAAAAAGGCAAAGTCAATTTGAACTTAGAAAGAGTACCATGGAATCCAAATGGATATTACCTTCCTAAAAGACCCATTTTCACACTAGATCCTCTTTTTCATGCAGGTTGTTATTATCCCCAGGAATCGGGTTCTATGGCTGTTGAATTTGTTTTAAATGCATTATCAATTTCAAAAAAATCAATTGTTCTGGATTTGTGTGCGGCACCAGGTGGAAAAAGTACGCTAATTAGTTCTTGGTTGGATCATGATGGTTTTTTGGTTAGTAATGAAATTATTCCTACTAGAAATACTATTTTACGAGAAAATTTATCCAAATGGGGAGTTCTAAATTGCATTGTTACAGGAAATCAGCCAAATCATTTTCAGGGCGTTCCTTCTACATTTGATGTAGTTTTAGTCGATGCACCGTGTTCCGGCGAAGGAATGTTTAGAAAAGATCCAGATTCACGTACGGAATGGTCCTTGAAAAATGTTGATTTATGCGCAGAACGGCAGAAGGAGATTGTTTGTGACGTATGGGATTCTTTAAAAGAAAATGGATATTTGATATATTCAACATGTACATTGAATCCTACTGAAAATGAAGATACTATTCGCTGGTTATCAGATGAATTAAATGCAGAGGTTGTTCCATTTGTTACACCTTCTAATGCTATACCAGGAAGAGATGAAATTGGCTGTTACTTCGCGCCAGGTTTGACCAAAAGTGAAGGTTTTTATATTGCTGTACTTCAAAAGAAAGAATCATCGTCAGTAAAATTCAAAAAAAACAAAACATCACTAAAGATTCTTTCAAAAAATGATTTGGTTGACTTAACAAATTACGCAGATCTTGAAACATTGACATGTATAGAATTTAAAAAGGGTATATCTGGTATCGATTCAAGAAATATTGATATAGTTGACTTTTTACATGCAAAGTTGAATTGTACGAAGATAGGTATAACGCTTGGAACTTTCCTTCCAAAGAAAATTGAACCACATCATGAATTGGCTTTATCATCACAAATTAAAAATTCAATTCAAAAAATAGAGTTGAATGAGAAAAGTGCTTTATTATATTTAAAAGGAGAAACGTTTACTTTGGATAATGTAAGCAAAGGTTATTATCTGATAACCTATGAAAATCAAGGATTGGGTTGGATAAATCATTTAGGAAACAGGTTCAATAATTTATATCCTAAAGAATGGAGAATTCGAATGAAAATTGACTAATTGTTAGATTTTAATATCCTCAGGAATTATACAAACTGGAATTGGAAGCATTTTATGTTGATTAATCGTGTTTAACCTTCGATAAATCGTTAAAGCTTCCTTTTGTCTGGTATTTAACTCTGTCTCATTTCCTTCGAAAAGCATTGCCCATTCTAATTCTGTATAGCTTGCACCAATCTGATCCTCATCCGTGCGTTGATCTCCCCATAAGCCGTCGGTTGGAGCAGCATTTTGAATGGATTCAACCACTTCAAGCGATTTCCCCAATTGGAACACTTCTGATTTCATTAAATCAGCAATAGGACTTATATCAACGCCTCCATCACCGTATTTTGTATAAAAACCTATTCCAAAATCTTCAATTTTGTTTCCTGTACCCGCTACTAAGCAATTATGTCCTTGTGCAATTGCATATAAGGTGGTCATTCTCAATCTTGAACGTACATTAGCCATAGCTAAGGAATTGGAATTTGCTTGTTCAGGAAGTGTTTGACTAAGAGTTTCAAATGTTTCAGTAAGATTAACTTCAATACTTTCTACATTTGAGAATCTAGATGTTAAATTTTTGATGTGTTCTACCGCACGGTTATATTCAGTTTCACTTTGTTTAATAGGTAAATTGACTAAAATTGTTTTCTTACCTGTAAGTGCACATAATGTTGAAGTAACCGCTGAATCAATTCCACCGGAAATACCAACTACAAAACCCGAAACCTTAGCATTTTCACAATAATCGTTTAGCCACTGTGAAATATGTTTACCTAATCTAGTGTAATCCACTGATTGATTATTTAAAACAGAATTGAAATTTTAAAAAGAAGCTGATTTTGATTGGCTTTGTTTGAAAAATAGGTTCTTGTTCCATTATTCACCGTGTAAAGACTTCTATTTTGTTCTTTTCTTTCCAGATGTAATGGTGTTACTCCATAAAAATAACCTACTTCAGCAACTAGGGATGTAGTAGAAAGAAATTTCCATTCAGCACCTGCTGACAAGCCTACTGATCCTTTGTAGAAAAATTGGTCTGTTGGTGCAGTAAATCCATTATTTTCTTGAGCTGTAATAACGGGTAATTCAACACCATAATCATTGACACTATTTCTTATTAAAAATGAATTTCTTACACCAAATTTCCCGAAATATCTAAATTCACCTATGTATTCAGTTCTAAACATCATCATCAACGGAATTGTAATATAAATTGACTTTTGGGTTCTTTCTTGAAGTTTGAACGTGCCAATTGAGTTTGAGGAATCCTTTAAACTTAAAATTTCAGAATCACTAAAGTCGTAGTAAACATCATTTGTTGGATCTGTATCATCAGGTAATGCTTTGTACCTGTTTCTATCAAAATCAAACTCTAAACCAGTAGAAAAACCAATCGTTGGGGAGTTTTTAAAGCTTTTATTAATAACCATACCAATTGAAAAACAAGAGCCTAATCCACCTGATTCAATAAGTTTCGTCTTTCCAGGAACCAAGAAATTCATTCCCATATTCGTTGTTAAACCTGCTTGAAGAAGACGGCCAGAAGAATTGTTTCTCAAATTGCTTTCAAGGTTATTTATTTTAGTATTTAAACTATCTATAGTTCTTTGACAATCAACTTGAGCCATTACAACAGAACTTATACTTAATGACAGACCGAAGATTAATAATTTTGATTTCATACTTTTTAGATTAGATGTAAACAAATGAAATGTTAACTTTGAACAAAGTTATAAAAATGATTCATTTAAGACGCTTGTTTTTCGTTATTGTTTTAACTATTTTCTGTTCCAGTTGCAAGAATGATCCATTGGATGTTGATGTTTCTAAAGTGGAGGTAAATCTCAATTTTATAAATGCAGATTCAATGTTATATAATTCAACCGATTCCAGAAGAATTTTACTGAACAGAAATTTCAAGCAATCTTTTCCCGATTTATATTTATTTACTTTTGAGAAAGGCCTTAAAATCAAAACGAATGTTGATACAATGTACATGAATCAACTGACTATCTTTTACAAAGACCCTTATATTAAAGAATTGGAAATTGAATTGCAACGCAACTTTAAAACATTAAGTTCAGAAAAACAAGAAATTAAGGATGCCATGAAACATTTAAAGTTTCATTTCAAAAAGATGAATTCTCCCAAAAATGTTGTTTTTTTCAATTCGTTGTTTTCTTACAATACCTTGGCAACTAATACGGATATTGGTGTTGGTTTAGAATGGTACTTAGGTCCTGAACACAAACTAATTAAAAAGTCTTCCATTCAAGGATTGTATGATTACATGAAGGCAGGTATGGATCGAAAATATTTGGTGAGGGATGTTGTGTATCAATGGGTTTATGCTCAAATTCACGCTCCCACCGATGCTAAATTTGCAGAAGACATGGTTAGTTGGGGAAAATTACTTTATTGTATTGAAGCAGCTCTTCCTGAAAAGGATAAGGCAATTATTTTGAGATATTCACCTGAAAAAATGAAGTGGGCAGAAGAAAATGAGAAAAACATTTGGAAATATTTTGTTGAACAAAAATTACTATTCAAAAGTGATGAGTTATTGAAACTTGGTTATTTCAATGAGGCACCCTTCACCAAGGGATTGCCAAAAGAAAGTCCTGATAGATTAGGCCAATATATAGGATGGAAAATGGTTCAAAAATACATGGAGCAAAATCCCGACCTTCCTTTAGAAAAACTGCTAAATATCCCTTTTGCTCAAATAATGCAAGCATATAAAATTGATTAAATAATAAATTATGTCTAAAAAGTCTGAAATAAAAATTGAGGTAGATTTAAATGAAAATAATCTTCCTGTGGCTATGAAATGGTCTGCACAAGATGGTCAAATCCATGACAACCCAGCTAGTGCATTTTTACTCTCAATTTGGGATCCGAAGGAAAAGAATACCATGAAGATTGATTTATGGACGAAGGATATGACCATAGAAGAAATGAAACAATTTTTTCATCAAACATTATTGACTTTAGCAGATACATTTGAAAAATCAACCGGAGAGAACCTGATTTCTGAAGATCTCAGAGATTATTGCTACCACTTTGCAGAAAAAATGAATATTTTACCTGAGTGAGTTGGTATATGAATTTACTTTTCCTTTTTTACACCTAATTGAAATCCTAAACCTGCCGAAAAGAGTATTTCATCCATTTTTTGAGAGCCAATACTCGTTCCTCTCAATGTTGAATTGAGATATGTTAAATCTGCGAAGAAATGAAAGTACTTCCAAACATAATACGTTACGCCAGTTTTTAGAGCGAAAGAAGGAGCCACGTAAGTTTTGTTTCCTGTTAAATTATTTTGATTATACGTAGTAATTGTTGTGCCCATTTGTAGACCTGAATAGAATTTCAGATTGTTTTGTCCGTAATGTCTAAAAGCGCCAAAAACAAGTCTATTCTGGAAAATAGGTTCAATCAAAGATTTAGAAGAATAGCTACCGTCAATAAATTGATATACATCTCCTCTAAAACTATAGTTTTTATCCGTAACATATTCCAAAAAGCCCGATAAATAGATAGAATTTGCCTTGTTCTGTATCATTCTACCAGGTGAAATTGTAGCTGAGGCCTTAATTAAATTAGGTTTGAAGTAAGAAGTTAATTCGATTCTGTTTGGATTTAACCCAGGGAATTCTTGCGAAACAAAATTAAAGGGTTGAATTAGTAATATGAAATAAATAAACTTTACCATAAGTCAGCAATTTTATAATTAACACCAACTGTAATAAGTAAATGACCTTCTAAACTAGCGCCTTTTTCCTCCTTAAAATTAACAGAATTTGATGTGATAATTGGATGTATATGATTGCCCAAATGAATCATATATTGGCTCGTAAGTGATACATCTAATCTCTGGCTTAATTGAAAATGACTACCAATACCAGCTTGAATTGCCGAGCTCCATCTTTCAGAAAAATTTGATTTGTTTAGATTTTCAACCATGTATGTATAATCAAAACAATGACCTGCAAGTATGTAAGGT
>JBIKQS010000008.1:0-21941 GCA_044349575.1 Crocinitomicaceae bacterium | reverse complement strand
TTATAGATCAGAATGGGGTTATAAAAAATTTGGGTTCTAAGTTGCTGAAATGTCAACCATTACTAGAGGTTGATAAAAGTATTTTTGATTTTTTTGAATTTGTTTCACCTTTCAATTGGTCGGATTGGAGTAATCCTGAGAAAAGCCCCGTGTCTCGCTTGTTTTTCTTTCAATCATTGAATGGTGAGCAACGTTTTAAATTTTCTATCAAGAAACACGATAGCCAACTTATTTTATCAATAGTTCCTGTTGTAAATTCAAATTTTCATTTAAGTAAATACAACTTAACACTGAATGACTTTGCAAAACACGATTATATTGCAGAGTATTTATTTTTACAACAGACTACCGATCGATCTTTGGCAGATGCTAAATCTCTTCTTCTTAAGTCACAAGCAAGGAACAAGCAATTAGAGCAGGCACAAAAGGAAATTGATGTTTTGGCGCGTTTTCCAGCAGAAAATCCAAATCCCATCGTTCGATTAACACTTGATTTAAAAGTTTCTTATAACAATAGGGCATCTGAAAAAACATTTTTAACGGATTTTGGAATTTCACTAAATGGCGTTGAAGATGATGAGCTTAAAGAAAGTCTCAATACTATGATCAAACAAGGTCAAGATATAGTTAAATTAATCTTGACTAGAAATAATAGGCATTATAATATTTCCTTACGCGTTGTGAATGAGTTTGGTTATGTCAATATATATGCAACGGATATTACAAATTATATTTATCAAGTTGAACAAAAAGAACGTGAATTAAAGGAGTTAAACTCTAAACTTGATGGTCAAAAACAATTTTACGAATTCGTTTTAAATGCAATTCCTTCTGATATAGCTGTTTTTTCAACAGAACATAAATATATATTTGTCAATCCTCAAGGGATTAAAAATCAGGAAATCAGAGAGTTCATGATCGGTAAAGATGATTATGACTATTGCAAAATGAAAGGTATTCCAATAGATTTAGCCGATAAAAGAAGAGCAATTTTTAACGAGGTATTACAGACGGGTGAGTTTCGAGATTGGATTGACGATATGAAAGATGAAGGAGGAAATCGAAAAGTTATTTACCGAAGAATTGGCCCCTTAAAAGATGAAAACGAGGTAACAAAATATGTGGTAGGTTATGGAATTGAAATAACCAAAACTAAAATTGCAGAAGAGAAACTTATAGAATCTAACAAGCAACTTGTATTACTTGAAAGCTTTTTAAATAAAACTACCGATGCCATTCAAGTTTCAGATGAGTTTGGAAAAATGGTTTATGTTAATGATGCGGCCTCTAGAAGATTAGGAATTAACCAAAAAGATATATCAAATTACCACGTGAGTGATTTTGAAGCTTATTTTAGAGACCAAAACATTTGGCAAAACCACATTGCATTTTTAAAAGAACAGGAAGTATTTAATGTCGAATCGGTTAACATTAATCAAGAAACAGGGAAAGAAATAGAGGTTGAAATAAATGTGGTTTATGAAGAAATTGAGGGGGCAGGTTATTTAATAGCTTCAGCTCGAGACATAACACAGCGTAAAAAGACAGAGGAAGAAATCCGTCGCTTATCCTTGGTGGCAAAAAACACCACAAATGGCGTATTAATTTTAGATCAAAACCGAAAAATTATGTGGGCCAATGAGGCCATTATTCGTCGTTCAGAATATGGGTTTGATGAATTGATTGGGCAAAGTCCGAAATTATTTCAATTTGAAGGAACAAACCAAGAGACCATTAATCGAATTTACCAGAGTTTAACTAAATGTGAAACTGTACAAGAA
Organism: Crocinitomicaceae bacterium; assembly: GCA_044349575.1. Classification (GTDB taxonomy): domain Bacteria; phylum Bacteroidota; class Bacteroidia; order Flavobacteriales_D; family Crocinitomicaceae; genus UBA952. The sequence continues at coordinate 20,160 of JBIKQS010000008.1, read as the reverse complement.
GAAATTCTACACGCAACTAAATCAGGTAAACTTTATTGGATAAGCCTAAATATTCAACCCGTTTATGACTCTAATGGTGACTTGGAAGGATTTATTGCAGTTGAATTAGATATTACTGAACGCAAGAATTTCGAAGAAACCATTGCTGCTCAAAATAAAGATTTAAAAGAAATTACAGATGCTCTTGATCAAAGTGCCTTAGTTTCCATAGCTGATTCGAAGGGAGTGATAATACGAGCCAATAAGAGGTTTTGCGAAGTTTCGGGTTATTCTGAAGAGGAATTAATTGGTCAAAACCACAGTATTGTTAATTCGCGCTATCACGATGTTGATTTTTGGGGAGATATGTGGAGAACCATTCGAAAAGGCGAAATTTGGAGGTCAGAGGTATGTAATAAGAAAAAGAATGGTGATATCTATTGGGTAGATTCAATCGTTTATCCTGTTTCTGATTTGAATGGAGAAATCCGGCATTATCTTTCGATTCGTCATGAAATAACAGATCGGAAAAAAGCTGAGGAAGAATTAGATAGAAAAGCTAATTTCCAGAAACTCTTGGTGAAAATTTCTTCTGATTACATTAACATTCCATTGAATGAAGTAAAGGATTCCATCAATAAGTCAATGGCTGAAATCGGAAGGTTTGTTCAAGTAGATAGAGTGTATGTTTTTGATTACAATTTTGATAATGAAACGACCTCTAATATTTATGAATGGTGTGCCGAAGAAATTGAGCCCCAAATAGAAAACCTACAAAACATACCATTCAGTGAAATTCCGGTTTGGATTGATACACACTCTCAGGGAAAATCAATAATCGTAGAAAATGTTCAAGAATTACCTGAGTCAAATTTCAGGGAAATGATTGAAGTGCAAGGAATTCAAAGCCTTGTAGCAATTCCAATGATGGATGGCGAAAAAAGTATAGGGTTTGTAGGTTTTGACGCCGTGAAAGGCTTGAGAAGGTTTTCCAATGAAGAAATGAATTTGTTGGAATTGTATGCTCAAATGTTGGTTAATGTTTCGCAACGCACGAATTACTTAAAACAACTTCAACAGGCGAAAGATGATATAGAGGAGATTAATAGAGGGTTGGAATTACAGGTTCAGGAGAAAACAAAAACAAATTTAGAACTTGCTAAATCCATTTCTGATCAAGAGAAAATGGTTACTATTGGTGAGATTGCTTCAGGTATCGCACATGATTTAAACACACCACTTGGTGCCATTAAAAGTGGAGCTGAAAATATTCGATACACACTCGAAACATTGTTTCAAGATACGATTTACAAATGCTCGCCACAACAAATTGAAATCGCTTGCGAACGGGCTTCTAAAACACAAATTGAATTGTTTGTAGGCGGACTTCAACAGCGCAAAGAAATGGGCTTATTTAAGTCTTATTTGAAAGAGAATTATCCTGAGTTGAATTCAAATGAAATTGAAACTTTGTCAACAGGTTTAGTGAAAAATAGAGTCAATATTCAAGATACGGATTTGATTTCGTCTGTGGTATCTGTTGAAAATTCAAAAGACTTTTTGGAGTTAATCTACCACATTCAGATGACACGAAACTTTGTGGACACAATTCTTTCATCTGGTGAACGAGCTTCTCGCGTAATCAATGATTTAAGGTCTTTTATTCGTGATAAAAAGACTTCAGATAAAACGGAAATTAATCTTCAGAAAAATATTGGTACTGTTTTGAATATTTTCAATTTTGAGTTGAAAAGAAATACGGATGTCCAGTTTCTCGTCGATTCTGACTTAATTATTACAGGTATTGACATTAGACTTTTCCAACTATGGTCTAATTTGATAAAAAATGCAGTTGAATCTATGAGTGAATTGGATCAACGCGGCTTATTAAGGATAGTTTCATCGCAAACCGATAAACATATTATTATTAATGTAGAAAATAACGGACCAAAAATCCCTCAAGATATTCAAACTAAAATTTTTGAGAAGTTTTTCACAACTAAAGCCGCTAAAAATGGCTCAGGTTTAGGTTTGAGTATTGTAAATAGTGTAATTCAAGAGCACAACGCAGAAATAGAAATGTTTTCAAATGATTTAGTCACAAAATTTATTATAAAGTTTAAAAAATAATGGAAGATTTAAAATATGCAGTCATTTGTGTGGATGATGATCCCCATATTCTTCAAATGTTGAGTTTTCAACTTGAGAAAATAATTGATACGAAATGCACGCTGCTTGAGTATTTTACCAGTCCACAACAAGCTCTTGCTAATTTTGATGAATTGCTGGAAGAAAGAATCGATGTGATTTTTATTTTGGTAGATTTCCAAATGCCAGGAATGAATGGAGCCCAATTAATTCGCGCAATAAAAGTGAAAAAACCCGATTTAGCATGCGTTATGCTTTCGGGTCAAGCAAATACGGTTCAAGTTGCTGAATTAGAGCAAGATGGATTATTGACTTGTTTTGTACATAAACCTTGGGATGAAGCTACGTTATTTCAGGTGTTAAAACCAATCATTGAAAATAAAGAATAATTTTATGAAGAAGTATTTTATCATTATAAGTGTAATGCTTTGCGGTTCTCTTTTTTCACAACGAATTAAGGGGGTTGTAAATGGATATGGACATATGAACTATGTCGTTAATCATGATTATACAAAAAATTCAGATCCCACAATGGTATATTATGAATTAGGTGAACATGATTTATTTGTAAATACCTATTTCAATGATCGGATTAGTTTCTTGGGTGAATTCGTAGTTCGCTACTCAAAGGGAACACCCACTAATTTTTCGGCAAGTATCGAACGTGCTCGTTTAAAATTTGATTATTATAAAAACCACTCGATATTAATTGGAAAAATCCATACACCGGTTAATTATTGGAACGATGTTTATCACCATGGCCGTGTTTTCTTCCCTTCAATTGATCGTCCAACGTCCTTTAATTATTTGGTTCCTCTTCATAATTTAGGAATTCAGTTACAAGGTCAAAATCTTGGGAAATGGAATTTTGGTTATGATATCGTAATTGGAAATGGAATTGCTGCAACAGACGCATCTGATGACAATATAAGACCATCGACTACCTTGGCGTTTCATATTAAACCAAAAGACAATTGGAGAATAGGTGCGTCCTATTATTATGATTATCTAAAAAATGCTTCTGTAACAGGGGTTCACAGTGGTCACTCATTAGCTCCTTCTCATGTGCATGGGGAAAAGTATACAGGTGCATTGAATTTTCAATTAATCAGTCAGTCCATTGCCCACTTTGGGGATAAGCATGAATTCTTAAATGAGTTCGTTTATAACAATACCCATACGGATACATTGGGCTTTGCTAATAATTTTTCTAATTACACATATTATGGTTATCGCATTAAAGATAAACACGTTCCCTATGCAATTTTAGATTGGATGTCAATTGCAGAAAATGACCTGTTTACGTATCATTATGACGTAATGCGAATCTGGTTGGGTTATCGCTATGAATTTTCAGAAACATTAAATGTGAAAGGGCAGTTAGGTTATTCAACGAATTTCATGAATAATTCGCATATGCCCTCTAGTAATTTGGAATTTAAAATACAGTTTGCGTATGGATTTTAGAGCATATATTATTTTTTCGTTTCTTGTACTTTCAAATCTTTTGTACAGTCAAACTTTTACAGATTATAAAGTGATAGGTAATACTACGGGAGTAACTGAACTTACTCAAGCTCAGGTTAAATCCTATTTCAAAGCCAAATACACGCTTTGGGAAAATGGGAAATCTGTCAAAATAGTGCTACACTCTTCTGAGTCAACACAGGCTGAAAAAGTAGCTAAGCTGATATTCAACACAACTCACCAAGGAGTCAAAAAATATTGGTTGTCACTTGTGTTTCAAGGTAGAGCAAACCCACCCATTTATTGTGATTCCGATTCTGAGGTACTTCAATATGTGAAGAAAACCCCTGGTGCCATTGGGATAATACAAAGTGGTACGAGTTGTCCAAGTCAATATCTTATTAAAATAAAATAGCATGAGATCATTGGTTTTTCGTATTTGGTTTCCATTTGTTGTCTTTTTCTCATGCATATTGATACTAATTGCATACTACTATTCAATTAAACAAGAACAAATTTACATTGAAAATAGGAAAATAGAGTTGCAGGAGTTAGCCAAGAGTATTGCCTTAGGGGTTGAATTATCAGTTGAAAATGATAATTTGAATGGTCTAAAGAAAGCACTGGATTTAGCTAAAAATAGTGATGATTTTGAAAAGGTTGCCGTTGTTGTTAAGGATGAACAAGGTAAAAAGATAGAGCAATATTCAAATCCGGTCAATTCCAAGCTATCGGTTCTCCAGATTGATTCAACGAAATACATAATTGAAAAGTATCCATTTAAAAGTGAGATTATAAGTGGGGAAATTTACATAGTTTCCTCTAAAGAAAAGATATACGAGGTGATCACAGAATTGAATAGACCCCTTTATACCATCTTATATGGACTTTTTATAATTTCAATGGTTATCTTTTTCATTTTTTCACATAGACTCGTAAAGCCTATTAAGGAGCTAAATCAATTCTCAATTGCTATAAAAAACAATGAAGAATTAACTACAAAGAAGGATTTTTTGCTAGCTGCCAAGGAAGTTGAAGAATTAGGGAATACGCTTATATCCTTGTATCAAAGTTTAAAGATTGAACGTCTGCGAAACGATCAAATTTTAGCAGAATTAGAAATTAAAGTGGAAGAACGAACTAAAGAGAATAACCAACTTTCTTTAGTAGCTAAACATGCCTTAAATGGTGTTTTAATTGCAGACAAAGAAAGGAAAATTCTATTTGCTAATAAAAGTTTGTGCGATATAACGGGTTACGAACTTCATGAACTCATTGGTCAGACTCCGAAGTTGTTTCAGTTTGAAAAAACGGATCCTGCCACAATTTCTAGAATAAATGAAGCTCTGAAAAGAAATGAAATAGTTAAGGAGCAAATATTAAACCGAAGCAAAAGTGGGCGAGAATATTGGTTGGAATTGAATATTGTACCTGTATTTGAAAATGGTGAAGTTACAAGTTATATTGCTGTAGAAACAGATATAACAGATCGAATTACAGATGATGAAGCTTTGCGTAAAAGTGAAGAAACCAATCGAAGAATTTTAGAAAATTCATCGGAAATAATTCATACTTTGGATAATAATGGCAATATTTTATGGGTAAATAGATCGTGGTTAACAAATATTGGAACAACAAGTGAAGAGGTAATTGGAAAGTCCATTACTGAATTTATAGATGCATCCACTTTAGAGGAATTTAGTCAGGTATTTCCATTACTCAGTGCGGGAAAATCTATTGATAATTTAGTATGTGTTTTTTTAACGAAAACGAAAACAGAAATTCAATTACGAGGGAAAACAATTCCATTGATAGAAAATGGAGTTGTCATTGGAAGTCAAGCATATTTGCATAATGTTACGCAAATTGTTGAAGCTCAAAAAACAATTAAGCAAAAATCATTACTACAAGAATTAATGATGAGAATATCTACTGAGTATATAAATTTACCGGTAGACCAATTAGATCAAACTATTTTAGATTCACTTCGTGATATTGCCAATTTTGTAAAAGCAGACAGGGCTTATATTTTTAATTATTACCTAGATAAAGGGTTTTGTGAGTATAGATATGAATGGGTAGCAGAGGGTATTGATCCGCAGATGAATGATTATAAAATAATCTCATTAGACACCATGCCCTATTGGTTGAATAAGCATAAAAACAAAGAATTTGTTGTTGTTGAGGATTCGCGTGCTATCTCTGATGAAAATATTCAGCAACTACTTGTAACAGAAGGAATAAAAAGCTTAATAACTATACCTGTTCATGATGATGATAAATTAGTAGGTTTTGTAGGTTTTGACTTGATTAATACTTTCCGGATCTTCAGTGTTGAAGAAAAGGAAATCTTGGTGTTATTTTCCCAAATGTTGGTCAATGTATATAAACGACTTGAGTATATACGCGAATTGAATGATTCAAAACAAAAAATTGAAGAGGTAAATGCTTCCCTCGAACAACGAGTAATAGACAACACAAAGCGAAATTTAGATCTTTCAAAAAGTATTATTGAGCAAGAAAAATTAGCCACAATTGGTGAGATTTCTGCGGGTATTGCACATGATTTAAATACGCCATTAGGAACAATCAAGGTTGGTGCAGATAATGTGAGATTCATGCTTAGTTCACTTTTAAAAAATGAATTAGGTAGTTTATCAAAAGAGGATTTGGAACTAATTCACAATAGAGTTGAAACCATTGAAACTGAAATGTTTGTTGGAGGTCTACAGTTGCGGAGGGAGAAACTTGAATTATTAAATCAAATTTCAATTGATTATTCAAATATTGATAATTCTACTCTGGATAGAATTACAGATTTCCTTGTGAAAGCGCGGGTTAATAAAGATGAAACTGATTTTATTGCCAGGGTTTTTTCGTCTTCTCAGCCCTTGTTATTTGTTGAAGTATTGTACCAGTTTCAAATGGCTGCAGCTCAATTAGAAACCATTAAAAAATCGAGTGACAAGGCCGTAAAGGTTGTACAAGATGTCCGTTCTTTTATTCAAGGTGAAGTATCTCAAAACGAAAAACGAGAATTTAATATTCGAGATAACATTTCAACTGTTTTGGGTATTTTTAACTATGAATTACGCCAAAATGTAGACTTAAAATTCGAGGTAGATCCTGACCTTGTAATGGTTGGATATGATGTAAAGTTATTCCAATTATGGTCCAATCTCATAAAAAATGCATTTGAAGCAATGGAGGATCAAGTTGAAAAATACATTGGAATATTTTCGACTGTTGAACCTGGGAAAATCCAATTAATTTTTGAAAACAATGGCCCCAAAATCCCAGAGGATGTCATGGAAAAGATGTTTAAGAAGTTTTATACTACAAAATCCAAAAAAAGTGGTTCTGGATTAGGGCTAAGTATTGTCAAAAATATTCTTGTTGATCACAACGCTTCCATCGAAGTACAATCAAATGAACAATATACCAAATTTATTGTTACATTTGCTTATGACCGAATTTAAGTACGCTGTAGTTTGTGTAGATGATGACCCGTACATTCTTCAAATGTTGGGTTTCCAGTTGGGGAAAATTATCAATCAAAAATGTACTCTGCTAGAGTATTTTACTGATCCTAATGAGGCTCTAGATGGAATTAGCGCTTTAGTCGAGGAGAGAATTGACATCATTTTTGTTATTGTTGATTATCAAATGCCCCAGATGACAGGTTCACAATTAATTCGGTCAATCAAAGAAAAATATCCAGATTTGAATTGCGTTATGCTTTCAGGTCAGGCCAATCAATTATCTGTTGATGAATTAGTTGCAGATAATTTGCTTAATTCTTTTATAGCAAAACCTTGGGATGAAGAAACATTAGTTCAAATAATTCGCCCATTGATTCAAGCGCATTCTTAACTTTGTTCCATGAAAACAATTTTAATTTTAGGAGCAGGCCTTTCTGCTTCTTCTCTTATACGATATCTTCTAGACAGAGCTGAGGTTAATAATTGGTTTATCAAGATCGTTGATCAAGATATTGAATTAGTAAACCGAAAAATTGGAGGTCATCCAAGAGCAGAAGCTTTGTCATTTAATGCCCTTGACCCAAACGAACGCAGGCTAATCTTAAGTAATTGTGATCTAGTGATTTCTATGCTTCCGGCGCGTTTTCATGTTGATGTAGCACAAGATTGTATTGATTTCCGGGTGAATCTCATTACACCATCCTATATTTCTCCTGAAATGCGCGCTTTAGATGCAGAGGCTAAAAACGCAGGCATTGTCATTATGAATGAAATTGGCGTTGATCCAGGAATTGACCACATGAGTGCCATGAAAATCATTCATGAAATTCAAGCCAAAGGAGCAACGGTTGAGAGTTTTAAATCGTTTTGTGGCGGGCTAATTGCTCCCGAAAGTGATAACAACCCATGGCACTATAAATTTACGTGGAATCCAAGAAACGTAGTACTCGCCGGACAAGGTGGTGCTGCATCTTTTATTCATAATGGTGAATATAAGTACATTCCCTATAATCGTTTGTTTGATCGTTTGGATCGTATTACTATTTCAGAATATGGAAAATTTGAAGGGTATCCAAATCGCGATTCTCTTTCATATCGCACACTTTATGGTTTAGATACAATTCCAACCCTGTATCGCGGAACATTAAGAAGACCAAATTTCTGTAAAGGATTTAATGTGTTTTGTGAGTTGGGAATGACTGATGATTCGTATATCATGCGCAATTCAGCTACATTAACGCCCAGAGGATTTCTGAATGCCTTTTTGCCATATAACTACGGAATATCGGTTGAAGACAAATTCAAAATGTTCTTGCGTGAAGACCGTATGTATTTGTATGACCAATTTGAATTCCTTGGTATCTTTGAAAAAGATGAAACATTCGGTATGGCGGATGCATCTCCCGCGCAATTATTAGAAAAATTGCTTACTCAAAAATTATCCTTAGAGGAAGATGACAAAGATATGTTGGTAATGTATCACGAGTTTGAATATACACAAAATGCAACACGTTATAAAATAATTTCATCCATGATTAATCTTGGTGAAGATAAGACGTATACTGCCATGTCTAATACGGTTGGATTACCTGTGGCTATTGCTGCAAAAATGATTTTAAATGGCGCTATTACCGAAAAAGGTGTGACACTTCCAGTTCATAAAGAAGTGTACGAGCCTATTTTAGCAGAGTTGGAAACTTTTTCTATCCGATTCGATGAAACAGAACAAGTAATGAACAATTAATTTAATTTGTAAAAATGAAAGCATACGTTTTTCCCGGTCAAGGAGCCCAGTTTTCAGGAATGGGCAAAGATCTTTATGAAAATTCAGCGAAAGCAAAAGAATTATTTCATCAAGCTAATGAAATAATGGGTTTTGATATTATGAAAATCATGTTTGAAGGGTCCGATGAAGAGTTGAAACAAACAAAAGTAACTCAACCTGCCATCTTTCTTCATTCTACAATTTTGGCTGCTTGTTTAGGAGAGTCATTTCAGCCAACTATGGTGGCAGGACATTCTTTGGGTGAATTTTCATCATTGGTGGCAAATAAGTGTATTTCTTTTGAAGATGGCTTGAAATTGGTTGCGCAGCGAGCCTTGGCTATGCAAAAAGCTTGCGAAATTGAACCTTCAACAATGGCAGCAATACTCGGTTTAGAAGATGAGGTGGTGGAACGTATTTGTGGTGAAATTGAGGGTGTTGTTGTTCCAGCAAACTATAATTGTCCGGGTCAATTAGTTATTTCAGGAAGTGTTTCATCCGTACAAGCTGCGTGCGCTAAATTGACAGAAGCAGGTGCAAAAAGAGCGTTGATTTTACAAGTTGGTGGTGCATTTCATTCTCCTTTAATGGAGCCTGCCCGCGAAGAATTGGCTTCTGCAATTGAAAAAACAGAATTTAAACAGCCAATTTGTCCTGTTTATCAAAATGTAACGGCGAATGCTGTATCAGATCCTGATGAGATAAAGAGAAATTTAGTTCTGCAATTAACCGCTCCGGTACGATGGACACAAACGATGCAACAAATGCTTGCTGATGGGGCAACTGAGGTTATTGAGGTTGGTCCGGGTAAGGTACTTCAAGGCTTGTTTAAAAAAGTTGATCGTGAAATTTCAACTGTAAGCGCAGAATTAGTTTATTGATTTTTATGGAATAATTCATTTGCCCGCATCTATTCTTCAAACACTAAAAATTAAACGTATGAAAAATTGGATGTTCGTGGCATTTCTATCAGTGATGGGAACCACATTTGGTCAAGGTTCTTTTGGAGATATAGTTGGTAATATTTATGAGTCAGATGGTAAACAGCCCATATATGGTGCTCGCTGTGTAGTAGATGATCAAGGGAAAAAATACCAAGCTTTTTCAGATGCAGATGGTCGATTTAGAATTACAAGTATTCCTGCCGGCGAATATTCTATGTACGTAATTTATAAATCCGACACAATGTCAGGTATATATGTAAATGTTCCCTTAGAAGGATATTTTAATGTGGGAGAATTAAAATTTGAGGGTAAATCGGGTGTAAGAACCTTTAAGGAAATTACGATAAAATCAAGTGATAAAATTAAAATAGGTTACGGTGAAATGCCTGCGCCAGAACTTTCAGCGAAAGAAATTAAACAAAGCCCGAATAAATTTGATGTCAAAAAATTAGCTTCTACCATGACCACCGATGTTAAAATGACAAATGATGGTGAATTAGTATTCCGTGGTGCACGAAAAGGCGATATGGTATATATGATTGATGGAATAAAGGCAAATGAAGTGTTCAATGTTCCAAGCGTTGCCATTGGACGAATGAAAGTATATGCTGGTGCCTTGCCTGCAAAATATGGAGACACACTTGGAGGTGTTGTTGTTGTAGAGACTAAATCATATTTCGATTTGTATCGTGAATGGAATATGAATAACAGTGAAGAGTAATTTTTTATGAAACTCACAATACCCGAGCCGTGCTCTCAGAAATGGGAGCAAATGGCATTTTTAGACGACAACACTAAATTCTGTTCAAAATGTTCCAATAATATTATCGATTTTACAAGTCAATCAGACAAAGAGATTTTAAAATATTTTAATACTAACACGAGTGCTATTTGCGGAAAATTATCACCCAATCAGCTCGATCGAACTGTAGCTAATTCAGAAAAGAAATTCCCAGGTTTAAAGGCGATATTATTAGCTGGAGCATTGACGTCGCTATCGTCTGAGATACACAGCCAGGTTCCCGAAACGAAGGTTGAAATGCATCAAGCTGTAGAGATTAACGATACCTTTCAAATTATTCGCGGCACTATTCAAGATACAAGTTCCAATCCTGGAAATAGGGAGTTATTACTAGAACTTCTTGGTTTTGATCTTTATTGTTCTCCAGATTCAATGGGCAATTTTCAGTTCAATTTACCAGCAAAAGATTTTCCTGATTCGATTGCTATTATTGTACGAAAAGGGAATGCATATAAAGTTTTTAAAGTGCTTAATCCCAATGAATTTATACAGATTGAAGTTGCACTTTATCCCATTGATATTGATGTAAATTTTATTAAAGAAACCCAAATTATTGGTTTAATAATTGTCAAGCCAAAATGGTATCAATTCAGGCTTAGATTTAGACGATTTTGGTATCGTTTGTGGAATTAATCAATCTAAAACCCCTCTCAATTCTACCAAATCATCAATAATTTCTGATTTCCCGGATTGTTGGTAACTTGAAATTAGATTTGTTAGCATTCTTCGGATAATTGTTGTGTTAGAACAAGGCTCAAAGAAATCTCTTTTATGTTCCACTTTTAAAATATCTAGGAAAGTTTTAATTTCCTCTGTATCGAAAATTGATCCTCTTGAAAAAGTATTGATATAGAATAAAACACCGTATTTATTTTCCTGATCGTTTTGTGCATGAACACCGTTAACATCCATATACGCCAGGATAAAATGATTTGGAAGATTGACACCGTAAATAGGTAAATCAAGTGATTGGGCTATAACGCTGTAAACAAGACCTAAACTTAATGGATTACCTTTTCGAGATTCTAGTACCTTATTTATGAGTGAATTGCCTGGCGAAAAATAATCCTCCTTGTCTCCTTCAAATTTGTGGTGATTAAAGAAGATTTTATTAAATATTTTAACCTTTTCAAAGGCTGTTTGATTGTCATTTAATTCAAGCCAAATATCTCGTCTGATATTCTGGATTGTATTAATAATTTCAGTTTCATCCAATGTTGGATTTTCATATTTGGCTAAAACACAAGCCCCTTTTACCAGGTCTTTTTCAGATGATTGAAGCCAGGTTTTGAGTTCTTTTTTTACCTCCTCAAACTGTATTTCCTGAATAATTTTATCGATTCTCTCGTGGTGTTTTGATCCAAATAAATCAGTTTCCCATGTGCTTTCCAGAATTGGAAGTGCAGTGGCTCCGCATTTAACTAGTTCGCCACGAACATGTTGATATATTTGATCATCAGGATCATCAACGAGGTTTACGAGTGCTTGTATAGATGAATGTTGTAACATAAATGAATTCAAATTTACATTCAGAAGAAAAATGAATTGAACCCTATAAAAATAGTTTATCCATAAAAATTTGTTAATTACAGTTTTTTTATGTCTAGAATGTAACCTTATCAAGTGATTGACGTTAATACGATTCAGGATCTAAATTAACAGCTACAGGTTAAATTAGGAAAGGAGGTCAGCAATGACCTCTTTTTTTTTATATTTGAAAAAATTAATTGTATGCCGTTACTGTTAAAATCTACTACCATTTTATTTTTTGTTCTTTTTTTGGGTTCGTGTTGTACGCAAAAAGAAATAGCTAAAAAAACTCCCTTAACTTGTCAGGGCATTGTTCATCTTTCAGAAAATGGATGTCCTTACTACATTGAAATCACACAATCTCAAGAGGATGGAATAACAGTTGGTGGTAAAATTTATCCGGTAGAATTGAAGGATTCATATAAGAAAAAGGGATTGAAGCTTGCATTTAATGCAGTTGTAAGTAAAGCTCCTTCACCAGCAGATTGTGCGGTTGATGGGGTAGCGGTATTATCAGAGGTTGTTGTTATTCCCTAATGACTTTTTCAATGTCAAAAGTGCCAGTTTGTTTTCTTTAGAATTCAGGGCCAGTTTAATTTTTTGTTTTTCACGACTGGTCAAATGCCACGAAAGTGAAATTCGGTCATCAATACTTTCACGAAGATTGAAGGAAATAATATCCACGGGAAAATCGAAGCTTGTTTTTGTAAGTTTAATCAACTGTTCTTGGTCGTAATCTTGCGTTCGATCGAAATTATCCATCATAGTGCTAAATGGAACTTTCAATTTGTCGATTAGTGTAATCGGCTGAACATTTTGTTTGTTCAGGATTCTTTTTGTATCCCTCATTTCAACGATAATAACTCCAGATGTGTTTTCTTGAATCCAATTTTTCAACGCTAACAGATATTCAATAGTTACTTTTCCTCCATAATTATCACGTAAACCAGCATCCATAATATGCGTTTCAGGTAATGTTGGTAGAGAAACCATCGGCATAATAAAGGGAAAAGTTGCATTAGCTCGTAAAACTGATGAAAACCGAATGTTGTTTGGTTCATTAGTCTTAAAAAAGCTTTGAAAATCAATATTTTCGTACGTGGTGTGTTTTTCGGATGAATGCGTCATGAAATTTAGAGATTGGGATGAGATCAAAAGTCTTCGACCATCATTTACCAGGGTTGGACTAAAAATCATTAATGGAATTTCAGCCTTTTTTTCCAAAGGTGAGTAATAGCCTAAAGAATGATTTAGTAGGTTTTGTGTATTTTCGTGTAGCTGTTCTTCAAAAGCAACTCCACGTTCCCTCGTATAATTTTGATTGTTATAGGTTGTAGTTTGATAACGCATTAGCAAATCACTTGTAGAGGTTGTAAATAGGAGTTTGTTTAACATATCTTGAGCAATGAGATCCTGATAGGACTTTTCTCTAGGAAGATTTCCATTTTTTTTTCGGTAGTGAACTTCACGGTAAAAGGCGGCACCAATCATTCCTCCTGAAGCACCTGTTACGACTTGAGTTTGTGCGCTAAATTGACCTAAAAATTCTTCATCCAAATTTTCCATTAATAAATAGGTCCAATAAGCACTTCTTGATCCACCGCCTGATGTGTTTACTATAACTAATTTGGGTTTTTCTGTAGATTGATTTGCCTTCCAAGCTTGTAAAATGCAAACCATATTTTCGTAGGACGACGTTTTTGTTTTATCTGAACAATTTGCCTTAATTGAGTGAAAAGAATATTCGGTTTTCTTCTTGTGATCGTAATTAAGCCCTAATAAATAGCTGCCGTATTTAAAATAAGGCGTGTAGCTACTCATGAAGTTTAAAAATACAAATAATAGAACGATAAATGGAATTGTCCAACGATGTAGCCAAGATGTAAGTGCGCTGTAGATCATGTGTGTCGTAGTTAAGAGCATTACGAAACTCATTGCAGCTGGAACTTCAAAAACAGGAATTTGACCTAGAAAACCTAATCCAAGAAACGAGAAAATAGTTAAAAACTCAAATATGGAAGCACTAATCCTATTTTTAGCAAAAACTCCTTCTAAAATTTCTCGATCAATGTGTCGAATATCTCGACTTCGTTTAATCACCATTTTTTTTGCCATGTAATAATAATACGGGTAACCCTTGGTTCGGAAAAAGTTATACCATTTTTCAGTACGATGGGTATAAGAATCAACCGTGATTTTTGGGGCTATTTCATCTCGATTTTCGTACCATTGATTTTTAGATAAAGGAAAAAAATAAAGTAATGAAATTGTAATAAAAAGAGAAATCCCTCCTAAGAAACTAATGTTGTAGATAAAAATAGTACCCAATGTTGCGAATTCTTCCCGAAGTTGAAATTGGGACATGGTTATACAATAGTAAATAATGAATGCGATTGGAATTAGTGAATTATTGATGCTAAATCGAACAAAGGGCCTATTGGATAATGCCAAGAATGGATAGTGAAAACCTAATTTCATATAGCTGTAGGTGTGAAATCCAACAATGAAACCACCGATTCCAAAACCAATAAGCATGAATGATACTGCACTTATTTCACCCAGATATTCAGGAGAAAAGAAAAGAAATGGAACGCCAAAAGCTCGACCAAATCCATCTGAAATTATTGAAAATAATAAGGTCCAATATACAAGTGAAATGAGATTGTATTTCACCATTCCAAAAAGTAATTCAATGGGGAAGAAGACTCGAATAGAATTAAGAATTAACAACAATTTTCGAAAAGTTGACATTCTTAAATATACGATAAAGAATTCAGATTCTTTTCTTTAATCTGTAATTCTTATAACTAACATCAAAATTTAAGTAAGTGTACAGGAAATTTTTAAAGTGATCCTTCAAGGAGGTTTTATTTCGAGAAATATCAAAATCAAATTTCCAATTTTTTTGGCTGATTCTTTCTTGCATTACCAATGGGTGGGTTCCTTGAAACTTTTTAAGTTCAGAAATATGTTCTTCGTACTTAAATTCATCTGACTTAACAATATTGCGATCAACCCATTCATCGTCGTGCCAAAGTTTGTTGAATGTTTCTTGTTTGCGTTGCATGGCTCGGGGATCTTTTACCCAACCGTAATGAAATACTTCGGCATCAATTGCAGCTACATTCAATTTTTCATTAGGTGTTTTACGAAAACCTTGGGCATCGCGATAAGAAAAAATATTTTTGTTCGTGCGAATAATTCGTATTTCGTTGCGGTACCAACTTGGCGAAGAACCTACATAATCATAAGAACCGTAAAAATGTTGATATCGGAAAAGCAGTCCGTCAATGGATAAATCAGTCAAACATTTTATCATGGCCTGTCGGATGTTATCGTGATATTTTTCATGGATTACCTCATCTCCTTGGATATAGATTGCCCAATCGCTGTCAAGTGAAATAGCTTCAAATGCTTTATCGGTTTCAACAGCAAGAACTCTTCCTCCTTCACGTAACGAATCATCCCAAGTAGTTTCAATAATTTTAATCTTGGTAGGATCAATGGATTGAATTAAGGCTAAGGTATTATCATCAGAATTACCCACAGCAACAATAACCTCATCGCACAAGGGTAAAATTGAATGAATCGCCTCCACAATCGGATAGTCATAGATCAATGCGTTTCGAATAAATGTAAAACCTGAAACTTTCATGTTATTGTGCCTTTTCATCCCGAAGTCTTGGGTATTCATCCATTAAAGGTTGGTTTATTTCTCGAAAGCAGAAGTTGGCTAAATCGGATAATTCCATATCAATAACGATTTCTTTGGGTATATATTCATGAATATAAACGCGAGAGGTTCCTGGTCGAGCAGTGCCGTGATGGTGCGTGGGATCAGAGAAAAGTTTAAAGTTATTGGTAAAAGTCACAGGAATTAATGGAATTTTAGAACTTTTAGCTAATTTAAAAGCACCTTCTTTGAATCGTTTCATGCGTGGAATATCATCGTCAGGAATCCCTCCTTCCGGAAAAATTACTAGCGAATAACCTTGTTCTACTTTTTTTATCGCTTCAATATACGATCTTGCGGCTTTGCGTTTATCGTTACGATATACAGGTATATTTAAGTCTTGAAAATAGGTGCGAATTATCGGGTAGCTCAAAATCTCGCTTTTTCCCAGGAAAACAAATGGATGTTGAGGGAAGATGGAGTACATGAAAAAAATATCAAGATATGATGTGTGATTGGCCACAATTATGTAAGGTGGTTCAGGTAATGCTGATTTTTTGAGGTATTTAATGTTGTAAAAACAAAAAACACGCATCATCCAACTCCAAAAAATAAACAACTTAAAACTGAATCTTCGCCAAGATTTTCGCCAGAGAAGAACAAGAAAAAACGGATAAAGTAGCACTGCAAAAATAGCGAAGACTATTCCGATGTAAACTTTCCAAAGAAACGAACCAATGAAGACCAGCATGCGCATAAGTCAAATGTAGTAACTTTACGTAAAAGTCTAACATTTTCGATTTCTTAATTCCTTAATTTGATTAATTTCGCTAAAAATCAGCTATGGCGAGAATTTTAACAGGAATACAAAGTACGGGTACGCCTCATTTAGGTAATTTGTTGGGAGCTATCCTGCCAGCAATCGAAATGTCACGAAATCCAAGTAATGAATCGTTTTTATTCATTGCAGATCTTCATTCATTGACGCAAATAAAGGATGCTAATGAACTATCTGAAAACACCTATTCTACCGCTGCAGTTTGGCTGGCTTGCGGATTAGATCCAAATAAAACTGTTTTTTACCGCCAAAGTGATGTTCCTCTAGTTACTGAATTGATGTGGCATTTACTTACTTTCTATCCTTATTCTCGATTAAGTTTAGCACATAGTTTCAAGGATAAACAAGACCGATTGGAAGATGTGAATGGAGGGTTGTTTACCTATCCCATATTAATGGCGGCTGATATTTTGTTGTATGATGCTGAAATTGTCCCAGTTGGAAAAGATCAGTTGCAACATTTAGAAATGACCCGAGATGTCGCCTCTCGCTTCAATACAAAAATGGGTGAAACATTTGTGCTTCCCTCTGAAAAGATTCAAGAAGACCACATGTTAATTCCTGGAACAGATGGTGAAAAAATGAGTAAATCTCGCAATAACACCATCAATATTTTTCTTCCTGAGAAACAATTACGGAAGCAAGTTATGTCGATTGAAACAGATAGCAAAGCATTGGAAGACCCAAAAGACCCTGCAACTTGTCACGTTTTTGCGCTGTATAAATTACTTGCGGGTGATTTGGAAATAACACAGATGACTGAAAATTATTTGCAAGGAGGCTACGGATATGGTCATGCAAAGCAAGCTTTATTTGAATTGATTTTATTGCGCTTTCAAAAGGAGAGAGAGAGATTCGATTATTTGATGAGTAATAAAAATGAAATTGATGAGGCTTTGAAAGTGGGTGCGGCTAAAGCAGAAAAGGTCGCTTCTGAAGTGCTTACAAGGGTTAGATCCAAAATGGGTCTTACAACAAACTAACTAAATTGTATTAAATTCTGACTTTCTGTCAGTAATATTGTCTGGGCATATTCTTTGACTTGAAGAATGATCATGCAACAAAATCACACCTTTGATTTAACCTTAAAACATGCTTTTTTTCCGGCAGTTATTATTGTTTCGTTGATGTGGTTGGTGTTTATTATCGATTATATTCTACCTGTTGAACTGTATAAATGGGGTGTGATGGCTCAATCCCTCGAAGGGTTGAAAGGGGTAGTTTTCATGCCGTTCATTCATTCAACCGAAGATTTTAAGCATATTTTTAATAATTCCGTCCCAACTTTAATTTTGATGACAGTACTTTTTTATTCCTATAAACAAGTTGCATGGCGGGTTTTTCTTTCAAGTTGGGTATTAACAGGGTTATTTGTGTGGATTTTCGCAGTACATGGAAAGGCATATCATATTGGAATGAGTGGTGTGATTTATGCGTTAGTTGGCTTTTTATTTACATCCGGAGTAATTAGGCGTTATTTTCCTCTCCAGGCATTGTCTTTATTTGTGGTCTTTTTATACGGAAGTTTGATTTGGGGAATTTTTCCAATGGAACCGCGTGTTTCATGGCAGGGACATTTTATGGGATTAATAGTTGGTATTTGGCTGGCGTTTTATTTCAGGTCAGAAGGTCCAAGACGACCAAAATACCAGTATGAAATTGAAAAAGAGATGGGGATTGAGCCACCGGATTTGGAGGGGATGTATTTGGAAAGATTACGCCAAATTGAGGAACAAGAGAAAGAAAAAGAGCAAGTTCAAAACACTCAGGTTATAAACGTTGTTTATCATGTTGTTCCATCTGATAAGAATGAAGGAACTATTTATAAAAAGGTAGATAATGAAAAGAAATAAATTGACAAGTTCCGAAGAACGTGTGATAATTCACAAAGGAACAGAAATGCCATTTACAGGCGAATACAATAAGTTTTATGAAGCCGGTATGTACGTTTGCAAACAGTGCGAAACTCCGCTTTATCTGTCCAATTCAAAGTTTGATTCAGGATGTGGTTGGCCATCTTTTGATGATGAAATCTCAGGTAAAGTAGCTCGTGTATTAGATGCAGATGGGAAAAGAACTGAAATTGTTTGCGCTGAATGTGGCGGACACTTAGGACATGTTTTTGAGGGAGAGGGATTCACCGAAAAAAACACCCGTCATTGTGTAAATTCAATTTCGTTGAGGTTCGTAAAAGGTGAGTAAGTGGTTTATTTACAGTGATAAATCGTCTCGCACTTATTGTAAATTATATCGTGTAAAATTAATTGAGCCGCAATAGCTACTTGACTGTAATTCTGTGAACTATTCCCAAAACTAGCTGCTTTCGTTTTCCACATAGAAAGTATTAATTCTTTCCCGCCTTTTTGCGGTGCTATTTTCCCTACAACGGCTTTGACATTACCAGCGCCTGCATGGTAAATGTGCATAACAAATAGTCGAAACCACAAATCGGTTTCTGTAAAAGAAATTCCATATGATTTGAGGATTTTTCGGGCTTCAGGAATACAAATCTTGGAAATTAATCGCGCTGCCCCATAGGCAGATCGTTCAAAATCTTTTCGTTCGTCTTTCCAGTCGTTTACCGTCAAGCCTTGTGCGCGAGCCACTTCAGGCATGAGTTGAAAAGGTCCGTATGCTCCTGTGGTTGATTTTTTTAATTGACCAGGGCTTTCAATGAGCAAAATCGCTTGGGCATACCAGGGGTCTACATTGTGCTTTTCAAATGCTTTGACGCCTTGATTTAAAGATGGGTAAACTGCCTCGAAAAGGTAAAAATTACTTTTTCCAATGACAACATTCAGTATTTCATTTTCTGGAATGTTTAATTCTTGTTTAAGTTTTTCTTTTGCCTTGTTTTTTTGTTCATCAGTAGTATATGTTTTCCATTCATTGGATGGCATTACTTGGATTATTTTTTTATCCATTCCAGTACTTACTACACAGGAATCAGGGCTCAATTGCATTACCACTTTCCAATAATGCATTTGTGGTAAAAGATCCCATCGCTCGCTAAATATATCATCCATGTGCATGATCTCGCTTACTTGCTTTTCACGTTGAACAATCATTTTGTGTTCATCCCATGAATCTAAAGGTTGGGTGAAGCCAAGTTTTAGAAATAAAAATGGTAACCCAAGTAAAATCACAAGTTTTTTCATAGCATTTATTCTAACAATCAATGAAGATATATTATTAGCAAATACGCCAAAAATAAAGGAGTTTAAGTTAATAACAGCCTTTTGTTTATGAACGTTAAAATCCAGTAAAACACCTCTGATTTTGTTTATGGTTAATAAAATTACCACTTTTTACCACATATTTAATATTCTATATTTTATAAGGGTTTTAATACTAAAATGAAACAAAATTTACCTTGATTCCGTTATAAGTTTTCAACAATTTGAATTTTTGTGGTAAAAAGTGGTAAAATCTCTCTATTTTTACCCATTATTAAGCTATGGCAGGATTAGTAGGAGAATTTGAAGTGAAAATGGACGCGAAAGGGCGTTTTCTTTTTCCTTCCGGTTTACGG
>JBIKQS010000115.1:0-7220 GCA_044349575.1 Crocinitomicaceae bacterium | reverse complement strand
TTTACGGTTGAGTGAATAGTTGTTTGGGTAATCATTGCTTGAAGTGCTTCAGGTGCTGTAACTTCAAAAGAAGCCCAAAGCGTTTCTCCGTCGTTTGTTTGAATTTTAACACGGTAGATTCCTACAGAAAGATTGGTTAAATCTTCGGTTGTTGTTCCGTTATCCCACGTAAATGTATTTACTGTGTTGTTGGCTACTTCAATATCGATACCTCCGTCGTTCAATCCAGCACAACTGATGTGGTGAACCGTATAAGAAACCACTTCTTGGTTAGCTGTATTAACTACTGAACCGGTAGTGATTGTCTCAGCTTGTGCATTAAAAAGAGCTGTTCCTAAGAAAAGACTTGCGATAAGGTTGCGAACTGAAGTTTTCATTTTGTTTCGTTTTGATTTCTGAAACAAAAGTGCGCTAACTCCAAAGAAATTATCCTATTAATTAGGTTGTACAACAGTAAAATACGGGAGCATACTAAGCGATAACTAGGTGTTTACATAGGTAACTTACGTAGTTGTTCGTAGATTCAATGAAATTCCAGGAAAATATAACTAGCTGGTATGAATTGGCCTTATTTCAACTCCCCTATCGCTTTTTTGGTTCCAATAGTTCGCGTCATGAAATCAACCTCCAATTTTGGACTTCTAGCCGGAGAATATTCTCGTCCGTAAAATATGATTTGTAAATGCAATTTATTCCACAATTCTTCCCGAAAGAGTTTTTTAGCATCACGTTCAGTCTCCTCTACATTTTTACCTGAAGTCAATCCCCAACGCGTCATTAAGCGATGTATGTGTGTATCAACCGGAAAAGCAGGGAAACCAAATGCTTGAGACATTACCACAGAAGCTGTTTTGTGGCCTACACCAGGCATTGCCTCTAAGTCTTCAAAAGTTTGAGGAACCTCGCCTTGATGTTTGTCTAAAATAATATGTGAAAGATCAAAAATGGCCTGTGACTTTCTTGGAGATAATCCACAAGGTTTTATGATTTCCCTTATTTCATCAACTGATAACAAAATCATTTCACCTGGTGTTGATGCTTTGGAAAAAAGTTTTGGGGTGATTTGATTTACGCGTTCATCTGTACATTGTGCCGACAATAATACCGCTATAAGTAAGGTGTAGGCATCGGAGTGATTTAAGGGAATTGGTGTTTCAGGGTACAATTTTTCAAGTTCCTCAATAACGTATAACGCTTTTTCTTTTTTGGTCATTTGTTAGAAAATAGAATTAATAAGAACATCACACAGCAAATCAGCCACAATAATACAATAAACTAAAACGACAAAAACAGAAATTCGCATTGAATTTAAAAATTTCAGTTTATAAATTAATGGAACAACGATTATTGTGAACAGTAAAATTAAAATTGTAGAAAGCATATTTATTGATACAAATTAACGTAAAAATGATGTTGGTTATTCAATTAAAATTCTAGAGTCATTTTAAAAATGCAGAACAAGTATTAGTTCATTGAAAAAAAATTATCTTTTTTAATGAGCAAAATCAGTATTTTTATGTTTAGATATTCATAGCTTTGTTAAAACTAAAAAATTATGAAAGAAATTAGTTTAGTTGATTTAGAAAATCGTTTTCAAGAAAAGGTTGATGCTGAGATTCGTATTGAACCGAATGACTGGATGCCAGAGGAATATCGAAGAACTTTAATTCGTCAAATTTCTCAACACGCACATTCAGAAGTGGTTGGAATGTTACCTGAGGGTAATTGGATAACAAGAGCACCAAATTTGCGTAGAAAAGCAGTTTTGTTAGCTAAAGTTCAAGACGAAGCTGGACATGGTTTATACCTATACAGTGCAGTTGAAACGCTTGGAGCTGACCGCGAGCAAACGATTGATGATTTACATTCAGGAAAGGCAAAATATTCTTCCATATTTAATTATCCAACACCAACATGGGCTGATATGGGCGCAATTGGTTGGTTAGTAGATGGTGCAGCTATTATGAATCAAGTTCCACTTTGTCGATGTTCATACGGACCTTACGCACGTGCTATGGTTCGTGTATGTAAGGAAGAATCTTTTCATCAACGTCAAGGATTTGAAATAATGACCGTTTTGGCTCAAGGAACTCCAGAGCAAAAAGCAATGGCACAAGATGCATTTAATCGTTTTTGGTGGCCGGCATTGATGATGTTTGGACCAAATGATGATGAATCTAAGCACTCCAAACAATCCATGAAATGGAAAATTAAGCGTTTATCCAATGATGATTTACGTCAACAATTTGTGGATGTAACAGTTCCTCAAGCCGAATTAATTGGATTAACAGTTCCAGATCCGGACTTAAAATGGAACGAGGAAACTGGTCATTATGAATTTGGAGCGATTAATTGGGATGAGTTTTGGCAAGTTGTGGAAGGAAATGGCCCATGTAACCACGATCGAATTAAAGCGAGAAGAGAAGCAAAAGAAAAAGGCATGTGGGTAAGAGAAGCAGCTCTGGCTCATGCTGAAAAAAGAGCAGCACGAAAAACAGCATAAAATTTAGAACTATGTCTAATGCGAAAGAATGGCCTCTGTGGGAGGTTTTCATACGAAGTAAACAAGGATTGAATCACAAGCATGTAGGAAGCTTACGAGCGCCTGATGCCCAATTGGCCATTGAAAATGCGCGCGACGTATACACAAGGCGTTCTGAAGGAATTTCAATTTGGGTTGTAGAGTCTAATAATTTACATGCCTCAGATCCACAAGATTCAGACGCATTTTTTGAACCTTCAGAATCAAAAGTATATCGTCATCCCACTTTTTATGATGTTCCGGACGGAATTTCTCATATGTAATCCCAGCCTATGAATTCACTTTTTGAGTATATCCTTAGAATCGGAGATGACAGCTTGATATTAGGTCAGCGCCTTTCTGAATGGTGCGGTCATGGACCCATTTTGGAGGAAGATATAGCTACGACAAATATTTCACTCGATTTAATCGGACAGGCAACCAATTTCTTGAATTACGCAGCAGTAGTTGAAAATGCGGGTAGAGATGCTGATACCTTAGCTTTTTTACGAATAGACCGAGAATATAAAAATGTTGTTTTGGTAGAACAACCCAACGGAGATTTTGGTGATACCATGATGCGCCAATTTTTATTTGATGCTTTCCGAAAAATCTATTTTGAGCGTTTGCAACATTCTAAAGATGAACAATTAGCAGCAATAGCCGAAAAATCCTTAAAAGAAACGCGTTATCACCTCAAACATTCGTCAGAATGGGTAATTCGTTTGGGTGATGGAACGGAAGAATCTCATAATCGTATTCAAAATTCATTGAATGTGTTATGGAGATACAGAACGGAATTGTTTTACATGGACCAAGTAGATGCTGAACTTATTCAACAAGGAATTGCCATCGATTTAAATACGTTTAGAAATGAATACGACTCCTTTGTTTCATCGATTTTAGATGAGGCAACCTTGGTTCCACCTGCGAATAATTGGGAATTTGGTTCCGGAAGAACGGGAAAACATTCAGAGCATTTGGGACATTTATTGGCTGAAATGCAATATATGCAACGCGCCTATCCAAATATGGAATGGTAACCGAAAAAAGAGTTTGGGAAATTTTAGATCAGGTTGTGGATCCTGAAATCCCAGTGTTAACCATTGCGGATTTAGGTATTATTCGTTCAATCGATAAAATCGATGACTCATTTAAGATTACTATTACCCCAACTTACTCAGGTTGTCCTGCTATGCGCGTAATAGAATCAGAAATCGAAGCTGCTTTAGCATCAGAAGGAATAACAAATATTATAATTGAAACAATACTTTCACCCGCGTGGACAACGGATTGGCTGAGTGAAAATGGGCGTAAGAAACTAGCAGAATATGGTATTGCTCCACCTGTTAATGAACCGGATAAAAGTATACTTTTCGCAGATGCACCAACGGTTCCTTGTCCCAAGTGTCATTCTTCCAACACAAAAATGGTTAGTTTATTCGGAAGCACAGCTTGTAAAGCACATTACCAATGTAATTCGTGTTTCGAGCCGTTTGATTATTTCAAGTGTTTGAAGTGAAATCGAATCAGATATAAGCTATTTTTTCAATACAAACTTATTATCTTCTGGGTTTTGCGTACAATCCCAAATTGTGAGTATGAAAATAAATTTATGTTTTATTTCATAGTAAATGATAAAGTCATTTACAATCAAACCTCGTACGTTTTTTATTCGTGTTTTAATTCCAATGTTCGGAACATGCTCCAACAAACGAATGTCCTTCATTATCATTTGATAAAGTTTTCTGGAATAATTTTCGTTTTGATTTCTGACTGTATAGAAATTTAAAATTTCTTCAAAAGTTTCAATAGCAACCTCTGACCAAATTAGTTTTAATTTTTACACTTAGAAAATCTTTTTTCTACTTCCTCGTGATTTGAAAAATGTCCATTTTTAAATTGTTCTTTAGCTAAAGCAATTTCATTTTCTTTATTGGATGGAATATTTGCTTGCTTTTCTTCTTTATGAGTAGCCAACATGGCCTTGATTTCTTTCAATAAATTTAAATCTTCCACTTCAGTAATATTCCTAATGATTTTCGATTTCAATGAATTTGTACTCATGAAACCAATTTACTAATTTTTTCTTGAAAGGCAATTATAAAAACCTATCTTTACTTCAAAGCAGGGCTATCGATATCGCTCGATACAAAATTGTTTTAAAAATAAAATCCGTGAAAAAGATAATCGTAAATATAGTAGCAGTTTTGATGGGGCTTTTTGCCGGTGCCGTCGTGAATGGAGGAATCATTAACATCAGTAGTAAAATCATTCCACCGCCTACTGGAAGTAATCTTCAAACTATGGAAGGTTTAATAAAGGCGATGCCGATCATGGAACCCAAGCATTTTATTATGCCATTTCTGGCACATGCTTTAGGAACTTTTATTGGAGCAATGATCTGTAGTCTTTTGGCTCGTTCTCAAAAGTTGATTTTAGCCTTATCCATTGGACTCACTTTTTTTATTGGCGGATTTACGATGGTTTTCCAATTGCCCGCCCCACTTTGGTTTGACTTGGTGGATTTGATTTTTGCCTATTTTCCAATGGCCTGGTTTGGGTATTGGGTTGTTTCTTTGTTTAATCGGAAAAAGTTTATTTCCTAGATTAACCATCAACAATCATAAAATTAGCCTTTCGATATGTTACTACTTGGCAAGTTACTACTTGGTAAGTTACTACTTGGTAAGTTACTACTTGGTAAGTTACTATTTGGTAAGTTACTATTTAGTAAGTTTTTGTATCTTTGTTTTAAATTATAGAAATGAAGCAAGAATTATCGCCGTTTTTATTCGGTAGAACCGTTAGTAATAGTGGATTTACGAATAGAGAAAAAGATTTAGAAAAGCTGTATAAAAACCTCACACAAGGAATTAATACAATGCTTATTTCACCACGTAGATGGGGGAAATCTTCACTTGTTGAAAGATTAATTTTAGATTTAAAAACAAAAAATCCGGAAATAAAAATTGTGAGTTTAGATTTATTTTCTGTTTCTAGCGAGGAAGAATTTTTAGAAATGTTTGCAAAAGAAGTCATCAAAGCTTCCTCTACAATTTGGCAAGATTGGTTGCAGTCCGGAAAGGATTTTTTTAAACAATTGACGCCAATTCTGAGTGTAGGTATCGACCCAGTGAATGATTTCAGTTTAGGTTTTGATTGGAAACAACTCAAAAAACACCGTGCTGAAATATTGGAACTGCCTGAAAAAATCGCTAACGATAAAAAATGTCGTTTTATCATTTGTTTGGACGAGTTTCAGAATTTGGCCACTTTTCATGAATTCGAATCATTGGAAAAATCAATGCGTGCAATTTGGCAAAGACAAAAATCAGTTTCCTATTGCTTATATGGAAGTAAGAGACACATGATGACCGACATTTTCAACAATCCATCAAAGCCTTTTTATAGATTTGGAGACATCATGTTATTGCAAAAGATCAAACGTGAAAAATGGACTAGCTTTATCATTGAAAGCTTTGCTAAAACAAAAAAAGAGATTTCGCCTGAATTAGCTGAATTAATCCCATCGCTTATGCAAGATCATTCTTGGTATGTTCAACAACTTGCACATTACACGTGGCAAAAAACCAAAAAAAAAGCAACAAAAACAGAAATTCAATTGGCGTTTTCTGAGTTGATAGAGGCAAATACGCCATTCTACATGCGCGAAGTTGAAGGATTGAGTTTAACACAATTGAATTTTTTAAAAGCCGTTGCGCAAATAGAGGAAAAGTTGAGCAGTGCAGAAATGCTTCAAAAATACCGTTTAGGAACTTCTGCCAGTGTCGTAAAAAATAAAGCAATACTCTTGAAGGCTGATTTAATTGATGAATCTAAGGGGAAACTATCTTTTCTGGATCCGGCTTTTGAATACTGGTTTTTGAAATACTATTTTAGACAGGAAAAAATGATTTAACACAAATGGCGGAATAAAATCCGCCCAAATGGGTTGTAAAATTATCACCTCCCTCGATTCACTGAATTCTTGATACCTATCTGGCGTAGAAAAAAGCCCATCGAGCGGAGTCGAGATGGGCTGTTGAATGTGTCTCTCACCTTATTTCGGTAAGCTCAATCCGAGTGGCTCAATCGACTAAAATGTTAAAGCCGGCTGAGCATAGCCGAAGCCGGCGTTTTTCCTATTGCAACACAATCTTCCTCACTGTTACCGTATTGTTTTGCGGATCCATTAGATGAACGAAATACAAGCCATTTCCTGTCCAGGTGCTTAAATCCACATAGAATTGCGCTTGATTGATTAAGCTTTGGAAAACTTGTTGGCCCGCATTGTTTTCAATTTTTACGCTGTATCCCGCCATGGCTGCGAAATTCCCATTATCAATGGTAATGTGATCACTTGCTGGGTTAGGATAAATCAAAATCGTATTCTCGTTGTTCGGTGCTGGTAAACCCAAGGTTGTGTTGATGATTAAAGTATCAGTTACAGTGGTTAAAAGGGTATCGTAAACGGTTACATTGGTAATACACGTATCAGCAATTAGAATAGAAGCAACATTTGAGGTATCCGTGCAGTTTCCTGCGCTGGCAATAATACGGAAAGGTTGGTTGTGATTGGATAATTGTACGTTTGAAACAGTTAATGTATTGGTTGTTCCTCCTGAATAGTTTGCATTATTTGGAACATTTTGCCAACCAAAATTGGATGGATTGCTTTGCCATTGAACATTCTGTG
>JBIKQS010000114.1:0-7237 GCA_044349575.1 Crocinitomicaceae bacterium | reverse complement strand
TGCACCATTGGCAGTTAATAGAGAAACATTTACAGTATTCGCACCTGCATTTAAGCCATTTACAAATACGAAAATGGTATCTCTATTGCCAACACTGTTTAACTGAGCTGAAGAATAATTTACAGATGTTGGGTTACCCGTACCTATTTGCCAATTAAAAGTACCAGAAGTTATAGGAGTTAAACCACGGTTTTCAATAATAATTCCTATCTGAGCAGAGGTACCACAAACATCTCCATTAGACACTTGAAATAATCCAACCAATGCACCATCTAAATTCTCTGGATCCATTTTTACGGCAATATTTCTGGTTTTTGTCCCACCTGCATAATACACACCTGTATAATAGAAAGTCTCCCCATCAAAATCATCTATGCACATGTGATGATAATCTCCCCATCGTGTATCTCCTGTTTTTGAACCTGTTCCCGCAATAAGCGTAGTTTCTGGCATTGTCATTACATTAAGTGGATCACAAGCTCTTCGACCTGTCATTTTCAAAGAAGGAAAATCACCTACACTATTAGATGATGTTGAATATGCCATGATTATATTTCCCCATTTGTCAATATTGATTGCCGGCATCCAACGGCTTGTTGTGGTTCCAGGTGCATACGTTCCTTCTTGATATTTGTACCATGTTGGAGTTGTAACACCAAAATCTCTTCTTAATTCTATCCATCTTACACCTGCTCTATCTGCACCATTCACGTCAGTTGATAACGAAAGAACCAAAGATTGATGTGTTTCAAAAATTCTCATGGGCGCCTTAAACATTACGGTCTCTCTAAGCGGATCTAATTTCACAGTTGTGTTTGGTTGCGAAATACACGTAAAACTTGTTAAACCACATAATTTTGAATCAATTTCTGCAATTGAAATATCTTGAATTTTTGAAACAGTTGCTGTATTATTTGTCCAATTGATAGTCATCTCCCAAAGCTCTATCCAATCATTTGTACCACTGTCCGGCGAACCATTAGTATGTGATTCATCATCACGATGTCTTACAAAAAGTGGCTTCATCCCTGCCGGAGCAGCAATATCTCCTTCAATATCAACTGGAGTTATTGATTGAAATCCAAATCCATTGAGTGAATATCCAATAGCTATTTTAATAAAGGGCGAAGTTGCACCCGTAATAAGTGCGCTTAACTTCATGGCATACGTTGTTGGTGGACCGCCTTCATTCGTTGAAACAAGCAGTGCATCCGAGGTAGGAGAAATACTCCATTTTGGATAATCCGGAAATTGGGTGCATGTAAATTGATACGTCCAATAAGCACCTTGAGGATTACTTGTTTGAGAAACGTGCACTAAAAGCTTATTACCAGAACTAGAGAATTCCGTTAAAATCCACTTTCTAGCTTGCTTGTAGTACAAGACAATCGGATCACCAGCTCCTGCTGGACCACCTAATGTTTGCATGGTATAAGAGGTATTTCCAACTGTAGCCCCAGTCAATTTGTTCATTATGCGATAACTCGAACCGGCAAATGAATTTGTTGCTTGAATGTAGTATAAACTATCTGCT
Organism: Crocinitomicaceae bacterium; assembly: GCA_044349575.1. GTDB lineage: Bacteria > Bacteroidota > Bacteroidia > Flavobacteriales_D > Crocinitomicaceae > UBA952. Next base: position 5,703 of record JBIKQS010000114.1, on the reverse strand, counting down.
TCACCAGACGGATCTGGAGGCGATAAATTTGATCCTAATCCTTGAACATCCCATAATTTTGTTGCCGCAGCGTTTTTTTCAGCTACCTCATATTGTTGCCAAACCCAATCTGGCAAATGCGTATTTGAATTATCTACTTCAATAAGTTCTCTTCCTTTAAAATTTGGTTTTATTATATGATTTTTAGGTTCATTTACTGAAACACTTTCTGGAATTAAGGAACTTGTAGTAGGGCTTACATTCCCCATGAACTCAGAATTTTGAGCAAATGAAAAAAATGTCGCAAAAAATGTAAGCAGAATTAAAGATTTTTTCATAGTTGATTTAGTTTAGCCGCTAAAAATACAAAGAACTCATTTAAACTGAATCGAATTGTTAAGAAATTTCCTGGTTGAACGTTTATTTCGTGTTTTAAATTTCATAATCAACTATTGATCAGAAACTTAAAAATTAATACTGCTTTAATACCTCTATTTAAACCAACTAGATTTATGTTAATAAAAAGAGGTAGTAGCGTCAAAATGTAAATCATTATAAATTCTATTTTTGTCTTCTATGAAACCAATTGGAAAGTTAATAATCATTGGTGGTGCTGTTGATAAGGGCAGTTTTACCGAAAGTGATTTTGAATCTCAAGTTGAAAACAACTTGAATTTTTTTGAGAAAGGCATTTTAAAACGCATTTTACAGGAGTCAGCGCATGGTAATGATTCAAAAATTGAAATTATCCCAACAGCTTCCAAAATCCCTGAAATAGTAGGTCCTGAATACGCTAAAGCCTTCCAATTTTTAGGTGCAGCACATGTTAATGTTTTGGATATTCAGAAGCGGGAGGATGCTATGAATGAAGAAATTATTTCGCGAGTAGAGCAAGCCGATATTGTTTTTTTTACCGGCGGCGACCAACTTCGTTTAACGTCAATAATTGGTGGAACACCAGTTCATGATAAAATCCTAGAAAAATACCAGAACGATAATTTTTTATACGTTGGCACATCTGCAGGTGCTCACAGCGCTTCTAAAAGTATGATTTATCAAGGATCTAGTCAAGAAGCATTGTTGAAAGGTGAAATTAAGATAACAAGCGGACTTGGTTTAATTGATCACGTTGTAATTGATACGCATTTTGTTAAACGAGGTCGTATTGGTAGATTATTACAAGCTGTTGTTAGTAATCCGAAAGCTCTTGGAATAGGCTTAGGGGAAGATACTGGACTCTTAATCACTGATGGAAATGAAATGGAAGCACTTGGAACAGGTCTCGTTATTTTGGTAGATGGTAGGAAAATAACAGATACCAATATTACCGATGTGGACATGGGTAAACCAATTTCGATTAAAAATATGGTTGTTCATGTAATGAGTAAAGGAGATCACTACTCTTTGCTTGATCACGATTTAAAAATTCAACTTGCTGTTAAATAAGAAATGAAATTAATTATACATGGAGGTTTTTTCAGTGAATCGTCACAATCTGATGATGTAAAAAAGTCGAAACAAGATTCGTTGAAGCAAATTTTAACTCGTTCTTTTGACTATTTAAAAACACATTCAGCAGAAGAAACTGTTACTTATGCCGTTGAGCAGATGGAAAATGACCCGCTATTCAATGCTGGAATTGGTTCTCAAATTCAAAGTGATGGAAAAATTAGAATGAGTGCATCAATTATGAATGGCGAATCAAAAAGATTTAGTGGTGTAATAAATGTTGAGAATATTCAAAACCCTATTCGATTAGCTTCTGAACTAATGATAGAAGATGATCGTGTTTTGGGTGGTGAAGGCGCTAATTTATACGCAAATAAACTAAACATACCCTTTTTTTCAACAGAGACTGAGGAAAGAAGAAAAGATTATGATGAAAAAGTAAAAGCTTCTCGAACAAGTACAGTTGGGTGCGTTGCATTGGATAAGGATGGAAAAATTGCAGCAGCCACATCAACTGGAGGGAAAGGTTTTGAGTTACCCGGTCGAATTTCTGATTCCGCTACCGTTGCTGGTAATTATGCCAATGACTTCTGTGGTGTTAGTTGCACAGGCGTTGGTGAGGACATCGTAAGTGCCGCAGTAGCTGTAAAAATTGTAACACGAGTTTCTGATGGATTTAAACTAGTTGATGCATTCGAGAAAACTTTTGGTGAATTGAAAGAATTTGATGGTTTTGCAGGAGCTATTGCAATTGATAAATTTGGCAATGTTCATGTCCAGGAATCTCATCCTAAAGTTGTTTATGGATCTTTTGATGGAACAGTTTTAACCCTATTTGAATAAGGCATGAGAGTTTATTTATCCATTTTTGTATTACTGATTTTGCTTTCAAGTTGCAGTTCAGGAACTAATTTGAATTTATTTTCAATAAAAGAGGATAAAGAATTTGGAAAAAAAGTAGCAGATCAAATTGAAAATGAAGGCAAATACAAATTTTTGGACAGTGTCAAATATGCAGAGGTTTATGGCTATGTTCATAAAATACGCGATGAGATTCTAAACTCTGGCAATGTTAAGCACAAAGATGATTTTGAATGGCGAATTCGAATCATTGAAGATGATTCTACCTTAAACGCCTTTTGTACTCCTGGTGGATACATTTATGTTTTTACGGGAATTCTAAAATTTTTAGACTCAGAAGACCAATTTGCAGGTGTTTTGGGTCATGAAATTGCACATGCAGACCTAAGACATTCTACGCGTCAAATGACAGAAATGTTTGGTATTCAGTTACTTTTAGAGTTGGTTGCTGGTGATTCAAAAAGTGTTAAAGAAATTACTTCCGGATTGATAGGTTTAACTTTTTCTCGTTCGCATGAAAAAGAAGCAGATGCTCATTCGGTAAAATACCTTTGTCCAACAAAATATAATGCTGCAGGTGGTGCTGGTTTCTTTGAAAAGCTCGTTCAGAAAGGTGGCTCTAATAATCCTCCTGTTTTTCTTTCAACTCATCCAGATCCGGGAAATCGTGTAGAAAAATTTAAGGAAGCTAAACTAGAAAATGGTTGTTTAGGAAATGAAACATTCGCCACGGAATATAAACGAATAATTAGCAAACTTCCTTAGATTTTCTGGAAAAATATCCAAAAAGTATCCAAAAAATGGGTGCAACAGCAATCACACTGATGTTTGAAAATGCTTGAACCAAATAGCCGAAAACCGCAAATCCAATTATAAGTTTGGTTTTATCTTTTGACATTCGAGGAATATTTTGCCAAAAAATCACACCAATTAAAAGCAAATAAACAATCAAGGATGGAATTCCTGAAACCGCAGCCATGTGCAAATATTCATTGTGAGCTTTGTCAATGGTCACACCCTTCATGCGATAATAAGCATTCAATTCTTTTTTATACTCAGTTTTTAAAACTGATTTTAAGTTTTCGGGTCCAGTCCCTAATATTGGATGATCCTTAATTACACCCCAGGTTATTTCCCATATTTTAAATCGCCCAGAACCACCATACTCATTTTTCATTTTAATCTCTGTCTTGATAGAATTTGTGCGATTAGATAGTGCATTCTTTTTTGAATAATTTAGGACTAACGCAACAAAAATCATTAGAGCCAAAGCGATTAATACTCCGAGAATTTTAGTGCGATAAAAAAGAAATGTCAGTAAAGTAAGTCCGATAAAAACAATCCCAAAGGCAATCCAACTTCCTCTTGTTTGCGAAGCCAATAATGAGGAGAAAAAAAGTGTGAAAAACAGAAAATAATACCACTTTCTATAAAAAACAGAAAGTCCAAAGGTAAGTGAGCATAGCATTACCATCAAAGAGCCTAGAAAATTTTGATTACCTATTGTAGAAAAAATCATAGGCCGGTAATTTTTATAAATTACAAGTGGATCAAACTGGTAATATTGTACCAATGAATAAATAGACACAATCAAAAGAAAAGATAAGGCACGAATTAATTTTTGCTTTGTAACAATTAAGTAATTCCTCGCTGCATAAAATAAAAGTACGTAGATGGAAATAGTTGCAAAACCTTCAAATCTTCCTCCATAATTGGTGGCGCCTGCAAAAGCTAGTAGAGGGTCGTGTGCAAAAATAGATGCAAGTAAAACCAAACTGATGTATGTCAATAAAAGCCCTGTAATAATGGATTTTTCCCATTTTTTGTTTAAAATTAAAAATAGTAGAATCGCTATTCCAGAAAGGACTAAAACAGGTCCTTTGATTGCATCAAAGATATCGCTTACCCCAAAGGGTAAAATAACAATAGGAACTGAAACAATAGTCAACCATAAAATGCGATCGATCCATTTTTCATAAAGTTCCGAACGTGAAATTGATAACTCTGAAAACATAGGCAAATATAGTTTGAGTTTGAGACAATTTCTAGTACCAAGCTATATTCTTTTAGGAAACAAATCGAATTATGTTTATTTTTATCCACAAATGCAATAAAATGAACTATTTCAGAAAAAAAAGTATTCACGATATTCACAAACAAATCGAAGCCGGACAAGGTGATTCACACGAATCATTGGGAAAACACTTAAAAACTCGTGATTTAGCTTCATTTGGTATCGCTGCTATTATAGGTGCTGGAATTTTTAGTACAATAGGTCAAGCAAGTTCCGCTGGTGGTCCTGCCGTTATTTTTCTATTTTTATTTACGGCCTTGGCGTGTGGTTTTGCCGCTTTTGCCTACGCTGAATTTGCATCAATGGTTCCTGTTTCTGGAAGTGCATATACGTATTCATATGTTGCATTTGGTGAAATCATCGCGTGGATCATTGGATGGGCGCTTATTATGGAATATGCAATAGGAAATATTACCGTTGCCATTTCATGGAGTGATTACTTCACAACCCTTCTCGAAAGTATTCATATTAAGGCAATCGGGTTACAGGGAATTCACTTACCAGAATGGATTCAGATGGATTATATGAGTGCTTCAAATGGGTACGATAGTGCTGTAGCAATGATAAAAGCTGGAAAAGAGCTTTCCTCTCTTGAACCAGTCATACAAGAAGCATATCTTGCATGGAACAATGCCCCTACTCTGTTTGGACTTCACCTTATTTTTGATTTACCTGCTCTTTTCATTATTGTAGTCATTACGTGGTTGGTTTATCGTGGAATGAAAGAAAGTAGAAATGCATCAAACGCTATGGTTATAGTTAAACTTGCTATTATTTTGTTGGTCATTGCAGTAGGTATCTTTTACGTTGATGTATCAAATTGGAATCCATTTGCACCGAACGGTGTCTCAGGTGTTTTGAAAGGAGTTTCAGCTGTTTTCTTTGCATACATCGGATTTGATGCTATATCGACTACAGCAGAAGAATGTGAAAATCCCCAAAGAGATCTTCCTCGTGGAATGATGTGGGCAATAATAATCTGTACAGTACTTTATATCATTATAGCCTTGATATTAACGGGGATGGTACATTACAGTGAACTTGCCGTAGGAGATCCTCTAGCTTATGTTTTTGAAAAATTAAATCTCAAATGGATGTCTGGAATTATTGCTGTAAGTGCAGTAGTGGCCATGGCATCTGTTTTACTTGTTTTTCAAATGGGTCAACCCAGAATTTGGATGAGCATGAGTAGAGACGGTCTATTGCCGAAACGTTTTTCTAAAATTCATCCAAAATTTAAAACACCTTCGTTCTCTACAATTGTTGTTGGATTTATTGTTGCTATTCCTGCTCTTTTCATGAACCTAAAAATGGTTACTGATCTATGTAGTATTGGTACA
>JBIKQS010000113.1:0-7316 GCA_044349575.1 Crocinitomicaceae bacterium | reverse complement strand
AACAACTGTCTTTAAATCCATTTTTATAAAACCCATCCATCAGCAAGGCGCCTCGCGCACTGTATTCTTGGTAAGGACCATTCTTTAATCCGTATTCTACTTGAAAAACTTCTTTAATTTTTCCGCTGTTGAAGTAACTTTTTGTACTACCGAACCCCTTTTTTATTGTTTGGGTATGAGCACTGTCATTCAACCAAAAGTTATCAAGTAAACAAACTCCTGAAATATATTTTTCCTCAGATTTTGCTCGTCCATCATCGTAAAAATAGTACCATATGTCAGCTTTTGTTCCGTAGTCAAAATACCCATCTAAAACCAAAATCCCCTTTTCATTCCATGCTTTGAAAACACTATCTGGAATTCCTTGGTAGAAAAACGATTCTTGTTTTAGTCGTTTGCCATCCCAGAAACTTAAACAGCGACCATGAAGTGAATCGATGTAATAATTTACTTCCTCTTCCAAAAGACCGTCTTTTGAATAATATCGCCAAGTACCGTGTTTTTTGGCAGTTCGATTTACATTGTCTTTGTAGTAAGAGCCAACCGCCTTCACGCGCGTTTTATTTTTGTCCCAATATTCGTATTGGGCCTTTGATAAATTCTTTTTGTTGACCTTTAGTTGAGCGTGAGATACAAATGGGATGAAAAAAGTAAGAAAAAATAAAGTATATAATATCCTTTTCATTGTACTTGCTCTATGTAGGACCGAATGATTAAAAATATGCCAAAAACGGAAAATACTATGCCAATAAGAATATTCAAACCATTTAACAGTCGATTCGTTACAAGTGGCCTTAAATATTTTGCGCCAATAATTTTAAGCGAATCAATGGAGAAGAAGGTAATTATTATCACCAATAAAAAATAAAAAATGGGATAGTTTGAACTAGCTGTTTCAACGTATGAATGAGCCAGGGTCATAATACTAAACCAATAAAAAATCACCATAGGATTTGCTAAGTTTAGAAGAAACCCCTTCACCATGAGCACTACAATATCCTTGGAATTTGTAATTGATTGAATCGCTGTATTTTCTTCTTTTGGGTGCGATTTTTTTAAAAAATTAAGTGTCCCGTATGCCAGAAATAATATTCCTCCAATTACATTTAAAACCTGTCTGTTGTCTTTGCTTCCCAAATCGGACACTTCAGAATAAAAAACATATGCGATAAGTATGTAAAGTAGGTCGCTTAACAACACCCCAAAATCAAGAGCAAGAGCAGCTTTAATTCCTTTGGTGATACTTGTTTCAAGTAAAACAAAAAAGACAGGCCCAATCATTATACTGAGAATAAAACCTGTTACAATTCCTTTTAAAGTGAGGTCTAAATATGTCATACACTTACTACAAAGGTAGTTTAATACTCAAAATAATACTTGAAAAACAATTAACATAAAACCGTTTAAAACATAAATCCTTGCTATTCTAACAAAATAAATCTAAAATTTTCGCAGAATGTATTACTTTTGTGTTCGAAAAATAAAACTACTTGTATGAAAACGCACGCAGCCAATGAAAAATTGCAATCTATTATTAGCTTAGTTGAGAAAAATGGAGTTTCTGCTGATAGCTTGATTGATGATTTAAAAGCTCTTCGTGAGATGGCTCAAAAAGAACAGGATCCCCTAGTTACTAAAGTTTTGCGTTTGACTTATGAGTATTTACAAGAGAACGAATCGTTTGATATTCAGGCTCAATACGATGAAGATGAAGAAGGTAACGAATATCCAATAGAAATAGAAGATAACGAAAACCTTTTGTATCTTTTGAATCTCTTGAAAAATGCTGATCACAAATTAAATCGTGAGGAAATCAAGGATTACCGCACAGCGTTGAAAGAAGAGTTGTATTAATCACTCAGATTATCTGCTTTAGTTACGAGGTGAATTTCTGTCCATCTTTGAGGACTATGTAACTTTTATTAAATAATTTTACCAAAACAATATTGCCATGAATGGAATATTCCGTGTCCTTTTGTAGCGTAATTTCCTCTATTTTTCCATTTACCAGAGCACTAACACCCCCGGCAATATTGCGAAATGCAAAAACTCCATTCTTCAATAAATGATCTTTTGGTATGTAATTACAAACCTCAATCTTTTCTCCTTGATAAAAAGAAAAAACGTAGTTGTTTTCACCCCAGATTACCATATCGTCTTGAACCTCCCAAAAGCTAGGGCTAAAATTGGTTAATTCTGTTTTTTCTCCATCTTTGTAATGCCACAGGTTCCCATTCAAATCTTCAAAGACAATAAATCCACGACCCGCAACATACTTTTTCATGTATTGACTTTCTACGTCGTAAAAATTACCGTTTTCAAATAAGGCAAAAGAGCGTTGCGTTGGGTCATTGAAACAAAGAATATCACATCCTGTTTTGAAGTCAATTTCCCCATTCCAAACCCCTAAATCATAAATCTGTCCCCGATGAAAGACTTTGTAAAACCCACCATTATCCTTGAAAGCAACGATGTTATCACCGATAGTTGTTGGCATGTATAAACTTCCGGCAACGGTATATAAAACATAGGTTTGTTTGTTGTAATAAACATTCACTGAGTTATAGCGTGTATCTTCATATACTATAATGCTATCTTTCACAACATAATCACGCACAAAGTACGTTAATGTTCTCAACTTTCCAGCGTCCCACATATTCAAAGTTGTACCAACATTGTAGGCTAATAAATGGTCAGAAATAGAAAATTTGATATTCAAATTTGTAATATCTTTTCGTTCTTTCCCATTAAAAATGCGCAAGTTTTCACGATTGTCAATATAGGCAACAAATTCATCTCCTGCCTGATAACTAATGATTGGTTGAAATTCAATCGTTTGAAAGTTATCGTTTTCAAATACGCGCAAGTAATTATTAAAATCCACAAAAGGCACGACCGGCTGCGCCCTTAAAACAACTGAAAAAAGCAGTAGAATAAAGGACAAAATAGCATTCTTCATAGAGAGTAAATTAGTACTAGAAAACGATTCAAAAGATGAATTAGTGTTTGAAAGCGTCTTTTTCAGTATCATGTTGTGAAAATAAATATCAATTATCGGTCCTTTTTTTCAAGTATTTGGCATCGATCCAAAAAGTTCCAAAAGGAAACAATGAAGCCGCGCAACATACAAAGGTTTTCATGAATGAAAATTTCTGCTGAAAACCCACTAAAAAAACATAGACAATGTAAAGGATAAAAAACACTCCATGAGCCATTCCTACGTAATAGTTGGGCTCCTTCATATCGTAGATGTACTTTAAGGGCATCGTAATTCCGAGTGCTATATAGGTAAACCCTTCAATCCAGGCTAATATTCTTAATTGAGCTACTAAATTCATTTCAGGAAATTAAATGGGATAACAAATAAAAAACTTTTCTACCGGCTGTGCTAAAGCAGAGATATTGAGATTATCAGAAGCTTTGGATAAATCCATGATTTCTCCGCTTTTCATCTTTAAATTAATATTCTGTTTGTTTTCATTATAGGCTTTGTTACTAAGAACATCAGTATAAACAAAATAGCGAACCTCGTCGTCGCTCAGCTTGAAATTAGACTTAACAATTTCTTTTTCCAAGGCAACTCGGTCTTCGCTGTATGGTTCGCGCGAAATCTCAATTTTGAACAAGTTTCGATTGACAATTCCAGAAGAAAGCATAGAAAGCACTCGGTCACTGCAATGTTGCCATATTTTTAAAGCCCCCAAAATATCGTAATCGTCTAGTAATGCAAAGTTTTTAAGTACTTCAGGATTATTTTCGAATTCTTTCTCTGTAATATGATTCTGTAAGAAAAACAAAAGCGCCGGACTACCAAACAATTCATCACCTCGCATAATAAGTTCTTTGGCTCTCCTCAATGTGTGTATTAACATAAATTCGGCTGCAACTACTGTTTTGTGTAGATATACCTGCCAATACATTAAGCGACGAGAAACAATGAATTTTTCGATGGAATAAATTCCTTTTTCTTCCATTACCAAGTTGCCATCGTGTACGGTAAACATGTCAATTAATCGATCACTTCCAATTATTCCTTCCGAGACACCAGAATAAAAACTATCTCGATTTAAATAATCCAACCTATCCATATCTAATTGGCTAGAAACTAATTGGTGTAAAAATGGCTTTGAATAGGTGTTTTTAAAAATCAATAAGGCTCGTTCTACATCTTCCCCAAATACCTTGGCTAATTCTTGAATAAAATAACCGGAAATCTTTTCGTGACTTACATTGTTAACTATGTCATATTCCAACGCATGACTGAATGGCCCATGTCCAATGTCATGTAATAAGATTGCCAATAGCACTGCTCGCTCTTCTTCTGGTGTAATCTCAAAACCCTTTTTTCGTATGGTTTCAACGGCCAAACTCATTAAATGAGTAGCGCCAACAACATGATGAAAACGCGTGTGTAAGGCTCCTGGGTATACCAAATGACTCAATCCAAGTTGCATGATTCTTCTCAATCGTTGCATGTAGGGATGTTCTATGACATCAAAAAGAATTTCATCAGGAATTGTAATAAATCCGTATACTGGATCGTTAAAAATTTTCTTTTTATTATTTCGATTGAGGTTTGGTCGCAAAACACTAATTTTATTCAAAACTAACAATTATAATACAATATGCAAGGTAGAATCCTATGGGCTGATGATGAAATTGATTTATTGAAACCTCACGTGATGTTTTTAGAAGGGAAGGGGTATACTGTAAAAACAGTAAAATCAGGTGGAGACGCCATTGACGCTTGTCAAGACGAGGATTTTGACATCATTTTTTTGGATGAAAACATGCCTGGTGTTTCAGGCTTAGATGCGTTAACAAAAATCAAAGAAATTCGCCCGTTGATTCCGGTAGTGATGATAACGAAAAGCGAGGAAGAACATATTATGGAAGAGGCAATCGGGAGTAAAATTTCTGATTATTTAATCAAGCCGGTTAATCCTAATCAAATTCTTTCAAGTATTAAGAAAAATTTGGATAGTACAAAATTGGTTTCTCAAAAAACAACATCAGCATATCAGCAAGATTTTCGTCAGATTGGCATGTTGATGAGTGGCAGATTATCAACCTCCGAATGGGTTGAGTTATTTACAAAATTGGTGTATTGGAATTTAGAACTCGAAAAATCCAATGATGTGGGAATGCGTCAGATTCTCGAAATGCAGCGCAAGGAAGCAAATCAATTGTTTTGTCGCTATGTAGAAAATAATTACGAGGATTGGTTGAATGGGGCAAATGATGCTCCTAAAATGATTCATACGGTTTTGAAAGACAATATTGCTCCATTTATTGGGCAACAAAAAACAGTTGTTCTGGTAATTGATAATTTGCGCTATGATCAATGGAAAATTTTAGAGCCCGAATTTTCAAAACATTTCAAAGTAGAGAAAGAGGAGGTGATTTTTTCAATCTTGCCAACAGCCACTCATTATGCACGCAATGCTTTTTTTGCTGGATTAATGCCTTCAGAAATAGAAAAACGCTTCCCTAATCTCTGGAAAAATGAAGATGATGAAGGAGGTAAAAATCTTCATGAGGCTGATTTTTTAGAGGCTAACCTCAAAAGACTTGGAAAACAAGTTAAATGGTCTTACAATAAAATCACCAATTTGGATGCGGGTAAGAGGTTGAATGATCAATTCTCTAAACTGAAAGAAAACGATGTCAGTTTCATCGTTTACAATTTTGTAGACATGCTCTCTCATGCCAGAACTGAAATGGAAATGATTAAAGAATTGGCTTCCGATGAATCTGCTTACCGATCCTTAACTATGTCTTGGTTTCAGCACTCCCCGCTGCTTGAAATCATTAAAAAAGTATCTGATAACGGTATGAAACTAATCATAACAACCGATCATGGTACAGTAAAGGTTACTAATCCGATTCGGATAATTGGCGAAAAAAGTACAAATACGAATTTGCGTTACAAGGTTGGCAGAGGTTTGTCCTACAATCCAAAAGAAGTATATGTAGTGAAGAATCCGCAGGATGCTTATTTGCCAAAACAAAAAATGTCTGCTGAATTTGTATTTGCTGGCGATAGCGATTTTTTCGTGTATCCCAATAACTACAACCAATTCGTGAATTATTACCAAAACACTTTTCAACATGGTGGAGTTTCGCTGGACGAAATGCTTATTCCATATGTTGAACTTGGATCGAAGTAAGAAAAGTGCAACCAGTTAAGCAATAAAAAGAGTAACTTTGCCAAAATGAGGATTTTATTTGTTTTATTTCTTTTCCTTTCATCGGTTGGTAAATCTCAAATTTATGAGCCTGAAAACGCCCTACTTTGGGAGATTTCCGGAAATGGAATAAAAGAAAAATCCTATTTATTTGGAACGTTTCATAACAATCACAAAGATTTATTTCGCTTTTCAGATACTGTTTTTTATGCCTTAGACAAAGTAAAATCTATTGCGTTAGAAACTGATTTATTTGCTCTTTTCAAAAAAATGGATGTCCGCGAGGATGAGGTCGAGTTACAATTAGATATGTATGGAGATCCTTATTCGATCAGTAAAAAAGCATCAAAAACTGTTTATGGAGATGAAGATGGAATGCCTCAATTTATGGATGCTTATTTCCAGCAATATGCCACCAATGCACAAAAAGAATTGTTTTTCTTTGAGTCTTATGACGATCAAATAAAAGTTTTTACAGGAATTAATAAATCAAAACAACCCTTTTTACAAGAAAATTTGTTGGGATTTGGAGAATTGAGAGAAGAAGTTATTTTTAACTTATACCAAAAAGGCAACATAGAGAAAATCGAAGAATTTACGCGAAAGAGCTTAAAATATTCCAAAGATGGCTATGTGAATTTGATTGTAACACGCAATGGCATTATGGCTGAAGGCCTTGATTCAATCGTTAAAAAAACCAGCGTTTTTTGTGCAATAGGGGCAGCCCATCTGGGTGGAAACAAAGGGGTAATAAATTTATTGAGACAAAAGGGATACACAGTTCGAAAAGTTGCTGCAACCTTCAATGAACTTGCAATTACAGAAAAACGAAAAGTCAAGGAAAAAAACTCCTACAATTACCAAAACCAAAAATTAGACGTTGCAGCTGTTTTTCCAGGTAAGCCATTCGAGTTTATAAATGATGACGGATCAATTGAATTGACCTATTGTGAATTAGGCCAGGGAAACACCTATATTTTGCAATTAATTCCAATTCAAGATACTCTTTCCCTGGAAGAATACGCCAATATTCACATTGCAAGCCCTTCTGTATTGGAACCGGCTAAAGTACAACTCGATGATGGAACAGTAGTTATGGAGGGCCTTTCAGACAGCTATCCCGAGGGA